>JANWZG010000030.1 GCA_025054735.1 Cyanobacteriota bacterium
GGTTGTTTTCAACGCAGATTGTGCCGCCATGGGCTTCAATGACCATCTTGCAGAATGCTAATCCTAAGCCTATCTGGGTTACATCTGGCATGATAGTGCCAATTTCGTACTTCTCAAAGATTTTCTGTTGCAAGGTTTCGGGCACGCCTGGGCCAGCATCAATCACTTGAATAACGGCTGCTCCAGAGTCTAGAAACTTGCCAACAACAACAATTTGACTGTGACGAGGGGAAAACTTGATTGCATTGGAGAGCAGATTGTCCAAAGCGCGATGGATGGCTACGACATCAACGTTAATGGGTCGGTCTGAGATAGGCAGTTTAGTCACTAGGGTCTGGTCTTTTTGGCTGGCGATCGCCTCAAACCCAGCCACTACGGATTGCAGTAACTCTCTCAAGCTAATCTCTGTGCGATTAAGGCGCAATTCCCCCGATTCAATCAGGGCAATTTTCAACAAGTCATCAATCAAGAGTTGCAAGCGCTGAGCAGCACTGTGAATTTGTCCTAGTTTTTGCTGTTGTTTTTCTTTGGGATAGTCAATGGTTCTCAGAATCTCCACCCCTAGCAGGATATTGCTCAGGGGGTTACGTAAGTCGTGCACAATCATATGCACCATATCTTCTCGCAGTTTGAGCAGGGTTTGCAGGGCATCATATTGCTGCTTGATGCGCAACATCGCCTGTACCCTAGCTCTCAGTTCCAGGGCATTCACGGGCTTGCCTATAAAGTCGTCAGCTCCAGCATGTAGGCACTGGGCTAGATCAAACTTGGTATTCAAGGCTGTCACCATAATGATGGGCACAGCCTGCCACTTGGGCATGGCCTTAAGCCGTTGACAAACTTCTAGCCCGTTCATGTCTGGCATCATGACATCTAGTAAGATTAGGTCTGGGTTAAAGGTGTCCATGGCTTCGATCGCCTCTTGTCCGCTGGCAGCGTAGTGTAAATCCCAGGCTGGTGCTCGTCCCGGCAAGGCTGCATCTACACTCAGTAACGTTTCGATGACATCAAAGTTATCAGGCTCGTCATCAACAACGAGGATGGAGGGGTTCCGTAGTTGATCCATGGTCGTAGTGAATTAGTGATATGCAATGTGAAAGATAAAGACTGGTATCCATCGTGATCGGCTCATTGAGAGCTAGGGTTACAGGGGGCTGATCAATGGGAATGCTATTCATACTGGGCATAGTGTCTGCAAGATTCATGGGTGGCATCTATGGCGATTCACATACCGCTGGATCATAGTTGTCAAATGTTTGAGCTTCACGGGCTTGCTAAGGTAGTCATTGGCACCTGCCGCTATACAGCGTTCTCGATCGCCCGTCATGGCTAACGCTGTCAAAGCGATGATAGGTACTGTTGCTAGCTGAGGGTGGTGGCGAATCTGTCGCATTGCCTCTAGGCCATCGATCACAGGCATTTGCACATCCATCACAATTACGTCAGGCTTACTAACCTGAGCTTGCTGCACGACCTCTTGTCCATTTCTCGCTAGCACCAAGCGATAGCCCTTGGCTTTGAGATAGCTAGAGATGCTACTGATGTTGGCATCGTTATCATCGGCTAACAACACTAGGGGAGATGTTTCTTGCACAGGTTGGTTGGGGAGGTTGCTGGTGCTACTACCTGATAGAACTGGTGGTTGCGGGTGACAAGCAGTCCATGTGTTGCATGGGAGGACAATAGTAAAACAACTACCTACTCCCACTTCACTGGTGACTGTTACGTAGCCACCATGCATCTCCACAATGCGCTTCACTAGCACTAGGCCTAGGCCAGTGCCCATGTATTGGCGGTTGAGGGCGCTGTCAATTTGCACAAAGGGCTGAAACAGCTTATCCATATGCTCTGGGGCGATGCCAATCCCTGTATCCCGAACGGCAATGTGGAGCCAACCACAGTCTTGTTCTGAGGGCTGGAACTCTATTTCTAGGGTGATGCACCCCCCCTCTGGTGTGAATTTGACAGCATTACTCAGCAGGTTAATTAACACTTGGCGAATGCGCCGCTCGTCAATTACTACATCTGGCAGTGTTGTGGGAAATTTTGTGTCTAGCTGAATCTGCTTTTTCAAGACTTGATGGCGCACAAAGGCTAGGCTGGCAGAACAAAGGGGTACGATCGCCGTGGGGATGCATTCTAGCTCGATTTGCCCAGCTTCTACCTTGGCTAAATCTAGAATGTCATTGATAAGTTCTAGCAAGTGGGCTGCACTGCGATCGATGGTCTGCACGGCCCTGAGTTGGGCAGGGTTCAACTCGGCAAAGACTCCTTCCTGCAAGCCTTCAGCCATCCCCATGATGGCATTGAGGGGTGTGCGCAGTTCATGGCTCATGGTGGCTAAAAACTCATCCTTCAGACGGGTTGCTTTCACCAGTTGTTCATTGATTTGTTGCAGTTGGGCAGTTCGGCGCTCCACCTTGGCTTCTAGCTCTTGGTTCAGGTGCTGGAGTTGCCGCTCTATGCGTTTACGATCGCTAATATCTCGAATCATAAACAGCACCTCATCCGGGCCACTTTTCACCACCCGCACCTCTTCATCACGAATCAAGCCATCGACTTGCAACTGTTGTTCATAGACCTGGAGTTTGCCTGTGGTCAAGGCAAGCTGCATATAGTGATATTTGCGGGCAGCAACATCCTCTGGCACTAACTCTGCTATGGCTAACCCCACTGGATTCCGCCCTTTAAAGAACAGCTCCAATTCCAGGTTATTGGTCACGACTTCTCGATAAACGCCGTCAGCCCCTACCCGAAACATCAAGTCGGGAATAGCTGCTAGGATGGCACGGCTCTTAGCTTCGCTTTGGATTAGGGCAATCTCAGACTGGCGGCGCTCTGCCCGCGTTTTGGCATCCCGGACTTCTCGTCGGATTGCTTCAGGCAACCGGGCCAAGTTGTCTTTCATCACATAGTCATGGGCACCAGCCTTCATCATCTCTACCGCAGAGCGCTCACCGATCGTCCCTGACACCACAATAAAAGGAATATCTAGGCCACTCTCGTGCAGAATCTCTAGGGCAGCGGGGGCGTTAAAGCCCGGCAACCGATAGTCAGAAATGATGACATCCCAGGGGTGATTGGCTAGGGCCTCACATAGGGTTTTAGCCGTTTGCACCTGTTGCCATTGCAGGTCAGCATAATCACGACGCAATTCTCGGATGATCAGCAAGGCATCATCTTCTGAGTCTTCAATTAATAAGACGCGCAAAGGACACTCCATCGTCATAACCCTCCTGGTAGTGGTTCATTAATCAGCGCCCAATACAACCCTAGTTGCCCTACAGCTGTCATGAACTGATCAATGTCCACAGGCTTCCGCACATAGCTATTGGCACCTAGGTTATAGCTCTCAACAATGTCTCGCTCTTCGCTGGAGGAAGTTAGCACCACAACCGGCAAGAGACGAGTGGGGGGATGGGCGCGGATGCGGCGCAACACCTCTAGCCCATCGATTTTAGGAAGTTTCAAATCTAGCATGACGACGGTTGGTAGAAGATTAGCTGAAAACAGCATGGTTAGGGCTTCTTCTCCATTGCGGGCAATGTGAATTGGGTTGGTAATCCTGCCACGACGTAAGGCGCGCAGGGTCAGGGCTTCATCATCGGAGTTGTCTTCCACCAACAGGATGGGACGCACGATCGTCATGGCTGATCTCCTGGAGGCAGAGACATGGTGGGAATCGTGAAGTAGAAAGTGGCACCTTGTTCAACAGCAGCCTCTGCCCAAATCTGCCCACCGTGACGATGAATAGCCCGTTGCACCGCAGCTAGCCCCACGCCTGTGCCTGGAAACTCCGTGGTGTTGTGTAACCGTTGGAACACGCCAAACAGCATGTTGGCAAAGGCCATATCAAAGCCAGCGCCGTCATCGCGAACGAAGTAAACTAGGCGATCGTCGCGGGTGAAACTACCAACTTCAATGCAGGCCGTAGGGTGATGACTAGTAAACTTCCAGGCGTTGTGTAACAGATTAGTCAGCACAACCCGCATAAGGGTAGCATCAGCCGTAACGATTAGGCTCGGTGCAACATGGCAGGTTACTGCTCGCTCTGGAGAAGTTGCCTGTAACTCGTCTAGGATAGATTGCGCCATAGCACTGAGGTCAACGGTGGTATACCGGATATTTACCCGCGATACCCTCGACAAGTTGAGCAAATCCTCAATGAGGCTGCCCATGCGGCTGACATTTTTCCGGATGCGATCGAAGTAGTCTTTCCCCTCATCGCTGATTTGATTACCATAATCTTCTAGCAGAGCTTTGCTAAAGCCATCGATCGCCCGCAGTGGTGCCCGCAGGTCGTGAGACACCGAGTAGGCAAAGGCTTCTAGCTCTCGATTCGAGGCTTCTAGCTGGGCTGCATAGCGGCGAATTTGTTCCTCAGCTTGTTTGCGATCAGTGATATCAAGTACGGTGCCTACTAGTTGGATTAGGGTGCCGTCTGCATCGACGATCGGCTCTCCCTGGGCCTGCATATACACTAAGGTGCCATCAGGACGATAGGCACGCAGTTCGATGGTGTAAGGTTGAATAGTCTCGATAGCAGTCTGCACGGTCTGCGCGTGAATAGTGCGATCGTCGGGATGTAAGCACTGTTGCAACCGCTCAAAACTAGGTGCACCATCCTGAGGATCTAGCCCAAACATAGTAAACACCTCTTCAGACCAGTAAACATCCCCGGTTTGCACGCTAAACTCCCAACTGCCTAACTTGCCAATGCGCTGTGCCATCCTGAGATGGGCGTTACTGCGGTGTAGTTGCAACTCGGCTTGCTGTTGCTCAGTAATATCACGGGCTGTTGCATAGACCAACGAATCATACAAACAGGCATACCATTCCAGATAGCGATAGCTGCCATCCTTACAGCGATAGCGATTCACAAAGCTTTGTACCAGTTGTTGCTCTTTGAGCTTGGCAATAGTCGCCAGAGTAGGCTCAACATCATCGGGATGGACAAAGGCTATGAACGATTGCCCTTCTAGCTCGGCAAGACTGTAACCGAGGGTGTGCTCCCAAGCTAGGTTCAAGCGCAGGAACCGTCCATCGCTATCTGCAATGCAGAACAAGTTCAAGGCCAGGGTAAAGAACCGCTCTAGTTCCTCTTTAGCAGCCTGTAATTCGGCCTCTGCCTGCTTGCGGCGGGTGATATCTATGTGGCAACCCACCATCCGCAGGGGATTGCCCCCAGCATCCCACTCAATGACCTTGCCCACGCACATCACCCAAATGACTCTGCCGTCTTTGTGGCGATAGCGCACCTCGTTGTAGCATGGACTAGCCCCCCGACTACGGAAATGCTGCTCAAAACTGGCCAGAACCTTGGGTAAATCTTCAGGTAGCATTAGGGTCTGCCAACTTGCATGGACGTTGGGCAGTTCGTGGTCTGCGTAGCCAAACATGCGCTTAAACCCAGGACTCAGGTAAGGTATATCGTGGAGAATGTCCCAGTCCCAGTAGCCTGCTAGAATCACATCCAGAATATTTTCCAATAGGTTCAGCTCGCGGCGGGTTTGCTCAGCTTGCAAGCGATCCATTTCTGCCTGTTTGCGCTCGGTAATATCGACATGGGTACCCAACATGCGCAGAGGTTGGCCATTGGCATCCCAAGCTACTATCTTGCCTGAGGAGAGAGTCCAGATGTAGTTACCACTCTGGGTACGCTGGCGAAACTCAACGCAGTAGGTCGGAATCTCACCGGCTATGTAAGCTTGGTAAGTAGCTACTGTAGAGGCTCGATCGTCGGGATGTAGACGCTCAATCCATTTGGCGGTTGTTTCTTCAAAGGTAGCTGGGTCGTAGCCCAACATCGTGGCATAGTCTGCATTCACTATCGCATCACCAGTTTGCAAGTTGAGGTCATACAGCCCCTGATTAGTGGCGGCTAGGGCCAACCGTAGCCGTTCCTCACTCAGGTAGAGTTGCTGAGTGGCTTCAGCACGCTCTTGAGCACTAGCAATGGTTTGGGCTACGACTCTCAACAGACGAACAATCTGGGGATCCCATGATATGGGGTATGTGAGGGAGGCAAACCCCATTAGCCCTACGACCGTCGATTTTTGCACCAGGGGCACAGCCAAGACTGCCCTGACTTGAAACTGCTGCCACACCGCTTGATCAGATGCCGCGATCGCAGGCAAATTTTCCACATCGGGCACACAAACAATGTCCCGTTGCAAGATTTTAGTATTGGCCCAGGGCAGACTATTCAGGGGCAGATTTTGCACAAGAGACTGCTGCGACGGGTAGCCAGGGCGGCTCCATTGGTGGGTCATGCTCAACGTGCGCCCAGCTTCTATTCGGTCTCCAGGGCTGAACCGAATGATGTAGCTTGTATCTACATCAATAGCTTCACCCAACCGTTGTAGGGCGTGCTGAATTTCTGGGTCTAACTCGGCTGCATCTACATCGACAAAGCAACTAGTAATCTCGGCAATCAGTTGGTTAAAGTCTCGCTGGATTTTGAGGGCTTGTTCGGCAGCTTTACGATCGCTAATGTCCCGAATCATCATGAGCACTTCATCTTCACGGCTTTTCATCACCCGCACTTCTTCTGTTTGCAGCCGATTGCCAATCTGCACCTGCTGTTCATAAACTTGCAGTTGCCCAGTGCTCAGGGCTTGGTGAATATGGGCCAAATGGCGGTGAGCAATCTCAGGCGGCAGGGTTTCCATCAATGTCTGCCCGATTCGGTCACAATTTGCCAACAGGTCAATTTGGGGTCGATTGTTGGCAATGTCTTGATATACCCCATCTCGGCTGACTCGAAACATCAGGTCTGGGATGGCTGCAAGCATGGCTCGGCTAGTGGCTTCACTCTGCCTAAGAGCTAGTTCAGTTTGCTTGCGATCGCTGATGTCGATAATCGTGCCCACGTACCCCACTATTTGATTCATCTCGTGGTACTCAGGCACCGCATGACCGTAGACCCAGATGACTTGGCCTGTGGCAGTTTGTAACCGATATTCCATCTGAAAGGGCCGTTGATTTGCTATGGCAGCTTGCCACTCGTTCAGCAATGCATCGCGATCGTCAGGATAAATAGTCTTGAGCCAACCGTATCCACGGGTTTCTTCCGCGGTTATCCCAGCCATTTGACACAGACGCTGGTTAGCGTATACGCAGTTACCCTCAGCATTGGTGCGAAAAATTCCCACTGGCAAAGATTCCAATAGAGATATAAGCCGGCATTGTTGTTGCACTGAGGTCTGCCCATACTGTGCCAGTTGCGCTGCATATAGACACATTTGTAAGATGTTCTGAGTCACAATTCCGACGACTTGTCCCTCTGAGTTGACGATCGCCCCATAGTCAACCCCCTGTTGCTGCAATACTGTTGCTATCCCTGCAATTGTCGTGAGTTCAGCCTCTGGCAAGGTTGCCACAGGTGTAGTAGCCACAGTGCCGACAGGCGTAGTCTCTAGGTTTACACCAGTTGCAATCAGCCGCACCAGATCTTGCATCGTGATCAGGCCCACTACTTGGTTACCATCAGCCACGATCGCACAGCTCGATCGCACCTGGGCATGGAGGACAGGTGTTGATAAGTTGGTTAGAATGTGATCTTGATTACAACTTAATGGTTGATTCGTTTGATTACGGAAAGATGTATTGTATATTTCAGACACAGTATCTTTCACGGATGTGCCTGCTGTAACCACTACTGGCATCCGAATAATCACTGATACCAAGTCTCTAGAATTAACCATGGGAGAGCAAACCTATCCATGACAACTAGTTCTCAATCCGTCGGTCTGCACCCATCTTCAACACCTTTCCCCCCCGCGGATAGGGAAAACTGCTTCCCCAACTCAGCTAGTCCCCCACTGCCTGTTGGGAGAAGGGTAAACACACAGGGGCTATCTATAGTGTGAATAGCTACGAGACTGTTGCTTGTTCACTATTATGGTCAAGGTATCGTTGAACTAGCAACCAAGTTATACACTTTATAAAGGTTATACAGATGTGATGGGTTCAAAGGAATGTTACGCCTGTATCACAGACATTTCGATTACGGACATGTTGTGTGTTGTCATTGTTATTTCAAGTTACGTGCAAACGTTTTCTGCCCTGAGGCTCTGGTCAGCAACGGTAGAGTTCGGTATGCTGAACTAACACTGACATGACTCGCTAACATGACTCGCTAACATGACTAATGTGTAAGCTTGTGTAATGTGTAGGCTTGTGTAAGCTAGGTGTTCTTGGTAGTTATCAAAGGAGCGATTGTTGCTATGGATCCCGTAACATTGTTTTTCCAAGTTTTGAGCAACTTCATTCAGATTTATTTGCTGTTGTTGATTATTCGGATTCTGTTGAGCTGGTTTCCCCAAGTCAATTGGTATAATCCCCCCTTCTCGATCCTGAGCCAGCTTACCGATCCCTACCTCAATATTTTTCGTAGTATCATTCCCCCACTAGGAGGGCTTGATTTCTCTCCTATCTTGGGCTTCTTACTACTGCAACTCCTGCAAAATCCCGTGTTGCCAGCGCTGTATTCTGTGGTTAAGGGAATTGCTATGGGCTATGGCTCCAGCATGATTGGGTAACGCATCCATGACTTAAATCCATAACCTAATGGTTGGGTTGTGGCGTTAGCGGAGACCCAACCAGCCTGACTAACGCCGCTAGTGACCAGTTTTGTAGAGATGCCTAGCTAGTATGTCTGTTTGTCAGCCGCTGAACATAGAGCCGCAGAGCAGATTTGCCCAGGCCATTCGAGCTAAAGAGTTTTTGATTACTGCCGAGGTGGCACCGCCCAAGGGAGCAGATGTAACCCATATGGTGCAGATGGCGCAGATGCTAAGGCATCGAGTTCATGCGGTTAATGTGACCGATGGCAGCCGGGCAGTGATGCGCATGTCGTCGTTGGCTGCGTCAGTAGTGTTGTTGCAGCATGGCATTGAGCCTGTGTACCAAGTGGCTTGCCGCGATCGCAATCGCATTGGGTTGCAGGCTGATCTATTGGGTGCCCAGGCTTTAGGGATCCATAACGTATTGGCGTTGACGGGTGATCCGGTGAAGGCGGGGGATCAGCCGGGTGCTAAGCCAGTGTTTGACCTGGAATCTGTGCGCTTGTTGCAACTGGTGGATAAGCTTAACCATGGCCTCGACTGGGAAGATAGGGCCTTGCCCGATGGAGCAACTACCCTGTTTGCAGGAGCAGCCGTTGATCCCCAATGTCCCAGTTGGTCGGGCTTACAGCGTCGATTTGAACGCAAGCTAGCGGCTGGGGCGCAGTTTTTTCAGAGTCAACTGGTGTCAGATTTTGATCGCCTCGACAAGTTCATGACCCAGATCGCTGCTGGTGTTGATAAGCCCGTACTGGCAGGTATCTTTTTGCTCAAGTCGGCTAAAAACGCTCGCTTTATCAATCGCGCTGTTCCTGGGGTTCAGATTCCCGATGCTATTATCGACCGCCTAGAAAAAGCCTCTGACCCCTTGCAAGAAGGCATTGCGATCGCGGCTGAACAGGTGAACCTTGCCCGTCAACTCTGCCAGGGTGTCCATTTGATGGCGGTGCGACGTGAAGATTTAATCCCACAAATCCTAGACTTAGCTGGCATTCCATCGTTATCCAATAACTAGGGCATTACCGTTAGAACTATACCAGTGGTCTAGCTAAAGGCAATATCCAACACCATCATCACTAGAAATCCAGCAATGATGCCGATCGTCCCTTCATGCTCTTTTCCGCGTTGATGCGTTTCTGGGATAATTTCATCACAGATGACAAACAGCATAGCACCAGCAGCAAAGGCCAGTGCCCACGGCAAAATGAACTGGGCTAGACTGACCACACTCACCCCAATCACACCCCCAATGGGTTCCACCAGTGCTGTCAGCAAGCTGATCCCCAAGGCATAGGCAACGGTGTAGCCCTCGGCAACCAGGGAAACGGCAACAATCAAACCTTCGGGCATATTTTGCAGACTGATGCCAATAGCAGTAATTATGCCCTGCTGCACATTATCACCTCCAAAACTGACCCCTACAGCCAATCCCTCTGGAAAGTTATGCAGAGCAATGGCAATGATAAACAACCACACTCGTGCCAAGTTGCTACTGCCATCCTTACCTTTGACAAAGTGTTCATGGGGAAACAGACGATGGGCAACGGCTAGAAAAGCCCCTCCGATCGTCAGGCCAATTGCCATCACCAACGCCGCCACAGGGTTCGAGAACCCCTTAGCCAGGGCAACTTCAGTGCCAGGAATAATCAGCGAGAAGGCGGTTGCCGCTAACATCACACCGCCACCAAAGCCTAACAAAACTGTGATCGCACGCTGGCTGAGCTTTTGGGTCAGCACTACGGGTAATGCTCCCACAAAGGTGGCTAATCCTGCCAATAGACTGGCTTGGATGCCGAGAATAAATGAATTCATAGGGGCTACTCTCGCTTCATTGACTGGGGCGCACCTACAGGAGACAGTCCCGCGATCGCCCGCAAATTATGACAGCGCACTAGCTCCATAAAGGTTAGACTACGACGCTCAATTTGAGCAACCGCCTCGATTGCAGTAATTAAATGTCGTGCTGCTTCTGGAGCTTCATAGCCCCGCCGCTGAGCTACTTCTAGGGCTGTATCATCCGCAGCTAGTTCCTGACGAGCAGTGTTGTTCGATCGCCAAATCTGATTACCTGCTAACCCCGCTAGCATTCCGGCCACTAGCGTCCCCATCACATCCCCCTGAAAAAACTCTACCCCTGTCCAAATTGCTCCAGCTAGCGTTAACCCTTGATAGAGATCTGGCTTAAACCAACGGATGGCTGTCAAGCGGCTGACTTGATGCAACAGCAGCATATCCCGCTGAGGACGCTTCAACTCACTCCACAGGTCGAAGTTAATCAAAATTGGACGCACCCGCATCCAGGGCAGTGGAAACTGACTTGTAATCACTTGAGATTGCTCTGGCTTACTTACAATCTTGGTCAACATGCGACCAGAAGCAGGCATCAAGTCCAGTAGACGACGGATTTCAAGCTCTGGATTCATGGGAATTCTTGAAAAGCTGTTCTCCAAATTGTAAAGGATGTCTGGACGCTCTCTTCAAGCATCCTGGGCAACTAAGTCTTTCTTACCAGCCTTGTTGTGTATTCTCTGTTGAGAGGCATAACCCGTCAAATGTGGCAATGCAGCCTAGTTAGGACGTTTCCAGTGAGGACATAAACTCTGCCTATCTCAAAGCGGCGACTGGCATTGTTACTATGGAATGTGCAGTTCCTAGCGAGATTAGGCCTTCACGACGAGCTTCAGTTGTTTACCTACCGCTACAGTCTTGGCCTACTGCTACAGTATATTGAGTAGCAATTGTCATCAAGAATAGGCGGTGAAGGCTTGGTTATTTCCTTTGCAGGACGGGTCAAAATTCCTAGTGATGTGCTCATTCGGGAGTTAGACGGAGAGTCAGTACTGCTGAACCTAGACAGTGAAACCTACTTTGGTCTAGATGATGTAGGTACTCGTATGATTCTGTGCCTGTCGAATGCAGCCTCTATTCAAGCGGCCTATGATCAACTGCTGGAAGAATATGATGTGGATCCAGAAACGCTTCGCGATGATCTTCAGACCTTGATTGAGGAGTTGCAGGCCCATGGCTTGGTGGAAGTTATTTCAGCATAACTGGCATACCTTTTGGCGGTTGTCTCCATCCTATCGATGGGTGTTTGGTCAGGCGATCGTCTTGTTGCCCTGCATCGCCTTGGGACTACATTTGCTAGGATTTACGCTAGTGAAGAACCTACTAGCTCGCTCGTCATCTCAACAACAGCCTAGATCTGCACGGCAAGGGCAAGTTTACACCATTGCTCGGTTGGTGCAAGCGGCAACAACCCACGGCTTCTGGAAGGCTAATTGCCTGCAACGATCGCTGGTGCTATGGTGGCTATTGCGGCGGCGAGGTATCATGGCTGATTTACGTATTGGAGTAGCCCGTGATGCCAGACAATTGACTGCCCATGCTTGGGTAGAGCATGACGGTGTAGTGGTAGGCGATCGCCCTGACATTCATCAATCTTTTTCCCCGTTTGACCATCCTATTGCGTAGGAGCGTTCACATCTATCAACCCTGGCAGAGCGACAGTGGAAGCAAACCTCTATACCCGGAAATTTTATGAATGGCACCAAGATGGCTCGCTGCAATCGGCGCAGGAAGTAGTGCCCATCGTCATGGACTTGGTGCAACCCCGCAGTGTTATTGATGTCGGCTGCGGTACAGGTACATGGCTAAGTGTATTCAAAGCTGCTGGAGTGATTGACTGTCTGGGGGTAGACGGCGACTATGTGGATCCGGAATTACGGCTAATCACGCCCAATGAGTTTTTGAGCCATGACTTGAAACAGCCCTTGAACTTGGGGCGAACCTTTGATTTAGTTGTAAGCCTAGAAACGGCTGAACATTTGCCCGCTGACTGTGCTGATTGCTTTGTAGCTTCCTTAACCGCCCTGGGTTCTGTGATTCTCTTTTCTGCTGCTATTCCCTTCCAGGGTGGGGATGGCCATGTCAATGAGCAGTGGGTGGACTATTGGGTAGAACGGTTTCACCAGCGTGGCTATCTGGTGATTGACTGTCTGCGAGCGCAAGTATGGGCTAGCGATCGGGTTCAACCTTGGTATGCCCAGAACCTGTTGTTTTTTGTGCAGCAGGATGCCCTACCTAGCTACCCTAAGCTGGTACAGGCAGCTCAACAGTTCCATCGTCCAGGAATGCTGTCACTAGTGCACCCTAAAACCTATACCAGGGTAGTGACATGGCTGTACGCCCAGCTACAGGATATGGCTAATAAGCCCAGGCCAGCCCTAGATCAACCTACAGAGGCCCCATTTGACCCTAACAACCCCCAAATCAACCCCCGTGAGTTGATGCAACTCTACCTCAATCAGCACTATGAGCAGTTGTCTGAGCGGTTCATCCAAGTCCTAGAGCATTTTGAAACCAAGACTTACTTCAGCCTTTCTCCGGCTGCCCAATATTTCATCAACGCCTTTGTGCAAAACTTCTTATACCTGTTCGTGCAGCCAGACTACATCCTTAGCGATCGGCATGTCTCGCGATTTCTGCAACTCAACCTCACCATTTCCAACCTAGTGGCCATCTCCAGTTTCAAAACAACCGATGCCTATCTAGAAATTTTGCGCGATCAAGCCAATAACTTTGCCAAGTTTCTAACGCTGTATTCTGCTCGCAATACGGTGCGCATGGATCGTGATCTAATCTTTGCCACCAATCCCCAACTGGCTTGCTTGTGGTATGCCTGTTACCTAGAGAGCTACCGCTCAGGCGTAGTGAATCCAGTAGCCTATCAAAACCTGCGGGAGCACCTAGTCTATCATCATGAGCACCTTACTACCTTCTATCGGGTTGATGACCTTAGCTTTGGGGCAACCTACATCGATGGTGAACAGGATCGGCTGCTCAAACAGCGCATCAATGCTTCCATTCAAGCAAGTCCCTTTCGGACAGCAACGGTGATCCACAACCAACCCAATCCCAAAAAGCTGGCGATCGTCTCTGCCCTGTGGTTTTCACGTCACTCCGTCTACCGAATTCTCTCGGAGTTTGTAGACGCTCTCAAGGACGACTACGAGCTGACTTTGGTGCATTTGGGAACCATTGGCAGCCATAATGACATTGATGTAGGCTGCTTCAAACGGGTGCGTTACGTATATGCCAGCAATGGCAGCCTAGTTATTGATGCTATTCAACACAATGACTTTGCCCTCGTCTACTACCCGGACATTGGCATGAGCATGGAGAGCATTTTCCTGTCTAATCTTCGTATAGCGCCCATTCAAGTATGCGGCCTGGGGCATTCAGTCAGCACCTACGGCGCTGATATTGACTACTACATCAGCGGTGCCGACGTGGAAGTGCCTACAGGTGCAGAACACAACTACTCAGAGCGTCTAGTCTTACTGCCAGGAGCTGGCGCTATTCACAACCGCCCAGACTATACCCTGCAACATCCCACCAAAACCCGGCCAGAGTTCATCATCAACTGTTCCTGGTTTGCCCAGAAGATCAACTATCCCCTAGTGTGCTATCTGCAAGCGATCTTGCGTCAGGCTCAAAAACCCCTCCTCTTTCGGTTCTTCTCTGGGGCAGCACTCCTGCGCAAGAATGACTTTTTACCCTTCGTGAAGGATCTTACGGCTCTATTAGGGTCAGATCACGTGGAAGTCATTCCAGCTAAGCCCTATGCTGACTACATGGCTATGATGGAAGAGGGGGATATGTGTTTAGATTCCTACCATTTTGGTGGGTGTAACACGATCGCCGATGGGTTGTTCCTCCGCAAGCCAACTATCACCTTTGAAGGCAATCGATGGTACGGGCGCATTGGCTCCCACATGTTACGTCAGGTGGGCCTGGGAGAACTTGTGGCAACTACCCCTGAGCAATATATCCAGCTTGCGTTACGGCTCATCCATGATGATGCCTATCGTGACAGTATTCGGGCTAGGCTACAGGCTGTCGATTTAGACCGTTCAATTTTTCACACCGGCGACAAGGTTTACTTCAAGCAGGCGATCGACTACCTGATCCAAAACCACGATCGCCTCCAGGCCGATCCCTCCAAAACTCCCATTCGCATTGGTCATCTCACCGAACATTCCCCCTGATCCCAGTAGCAACTATGACGCAAACCGCTCCATCACCCTCAACCCTGCTCACGATTGCCGACTATCTACGCTACGACGATGGCACTGATACGCGCTATGAACTTGTAGATGGAGTGTTACAAGCTATGCCTCCAGAGAGTGATTTGAACAATAACATTGCTCGCCGACTCATCCTGGAGTTGCTGAAGCACGCGCCCATCACCTTGATTGCCTACAAAGACACCGAGATTGAGGTTACAGGCCGAAGAGCCTGTTGTCGCATTCCTGATTTACTGGTGCATACAGATGCCTCGAAAGCAGCAATTAGATCGGCAAACCGCGCTACTATCACCCGTGATATGCCCCCCACCGCTGTTAGTGATGGAAGTCGTGTCACCTGGTGCTGACAATCGCAATCGAGACTATTGCTACAAGCACACTGAATATGCAGCTAGGGGCATTGCAGAATATTGGATTGTGGATCCAGAGTTCAGCAGGTGACCGTTTGTGTTTGGGTGGATGGACAGTATGAGGATACGGTGTTCAGGGGTGACGATCGTCCTCAGTCTCAGGTGACTCCCGCTTGGGGGATAACAGTACGTCAAATCCTGACCGATGCTGAGTCCGACCTGACCTAAATCCAAAAAATTTATGATTTTTAACAACTTATGCCATTAGACCCACAGGTCAATGAGGTAACTAGTACTGGTCTTCAGGTAAGATAGCTAACGGAATGGCAAGTCTAGAGCACTAATGGCACTCCAAAGGGAGTGAAGAATGCAGCTATAAAGCCTATAGTCAGAACTCGAATCCCTGCTACCGACGCTCTAGCTGGTGTCGCAGCTTCAGTGCCCCTCGTCGCCATAACAGTACCACCGATTCCCCATGCTATGGCTACAGATAGCTTGTAGTAAGGACTTAAGTCCACAACAGTAACACCAATCCCCATGCTATGGCTATAGATAGCTTGTAGTAAGGACTTAAGTCCATAACAATAACACCAATTCCTCATGTTATGGCTACAGATAGCTTGT
>JANWZG010000031.1 GCA_025054735.1 Cyanobacteriota bacterium
GCTGGATCCGTACACTGGTTAAAACAGCTTAGACTAGGCAACTAAGCTGGCGACGGCTAGCGATCGCCAGTTCAATCATAGGGGCTAGAGCATTTGCGGCTTAGTTGGCAATGCTTGTTGGGTTGTGATGACGTGTACAGGGTTGTCTATAGTGTCTCATTAGAGTTTTGTATAAGCGTAACAAATCTGTATTATCCAGCAAGGGACTGCCCTCACCCTGTAATACTGGCTTGTAATGCTGGAAAGT
Source organism: Cyanobacteriota bacterium (assembly GCA_025054735.1). Taxonomy (NCBI): domain Bacteria; kingdom Bacillati; phylum Cyanobacteriota; species Cyanobacteriota bacterium. The sequence goes on from JANWZG010000031.1 coordinate 248, forward strand.
AATGCTGGAAAAACTTCATGATGGATTGTTCACAGAATGTTACGCAAAGCGTGAGTCAGCAATCACCCTAGCGATTTACACTGATAAAGCAGTCTGCACGTTGCGATCGGGATCTTTGCCTATGTTTCCAGTTCATCGTCCACGCCGCCTTCGCACTAGCCCTCAACTCCGCCGCATGGTGCGCGAAACCGTCGTTACCACCAGTGACCTCATCTACCCACTGTTTGCTGTACCAGGTGAAGGATTTGCGAAAGAAGTCAAGTCAATGCCGGGGGTATATCAGCTATCCGTTGACAAGATCGTGGAAGAAGCAAAGGAAGTGTATGACCTCGGTATTCCTGCTATTATCCTGTTTGGTATTCCTGATGAAAAAGATACCGATGCTACGGGGGCATGGCATGACTGTGGCATTGTCCAAAAGGCTGCTACAGCCGTTAAACAAGCGGTACCTGATCTAGTGGTCATTGCTGATACTTGTTTGTGTGAATACACAAGTCATGGTCACTGCGGCTACTTAGAAACCAACGACCTGACAGGGCGGGTATTAAATGACCCTACCCTAGAGCTATTGAAGAAGACGGCTGTGTCCCAAGCTAGGGCAGGAGCTGATGTAATTGCTCCATCGGGCATGATGGATGGATTTGTTCAGGCAATTCGGCAAGGACTAGATGCTGCTGGGTTCCAAGATACGCCAATCATGTCCTACGCGGCGAAATATGCCTCGTCTTACTATGGCCCCTTCCGGGATGCGGCAGAGTCTGCACCTCAGTTTGGCGATCGTCGCACGTACCAGATGGATCCAGCTAATTCCCGTGAAGCTCTGAAAGAAATTGCCTTGGACATAGCTGAAGGAGCTGACATGCTGATGGTGAAACCTGCCTTGGCCTATATGGACATTATTTGGCAGGTAAAGCAGGCTAGCAATTTACCGGTGGCGGCCTATAACGTGTCGGGAGAATATGCCATGGTGAAGGCTGCTGCCCTTAATGGCTGGGTGGATGAACAGCGGATTGTCATGGAAACGTTGACCGGCTTCAAACGGGCGGGAGCAGATTTGATCCTCACCTACCATGCTAAGGATGCGGCACGCTGGCTAGACCAAGCCCAAGGGTGGGGCTAAAATTGACTCACTGAATGAAAAACCGTCTGCATGAATACTGTTTCCTTGCCCTTGCCCTTAACGTGGTTGCAGCCACTGGACTTTCCCCATAAGCTAGGGATTTGCGATCGCCTGTTTGGCAGCAGCATCAGTTGCCATGGGGTCTGTTGGGTGCAAACGGGGGCTGGCATTCCCTGGAAGCTAGACTTGGCGAATCCAGTACATCGCTGGATTGTCTATGGCAAGTATGACGGGGCAGCTTTCCTCAATTGGGCCAAGCGCACCTTACCTAGCAACGGCATAGTAGTAGATTCTGGTGCTAACATCGGGCAAATTTTGCTGTACATCGCCCAGTGGGTACCCAAAGGCAAGGTGTTGGCCTTTGAACCTGGTAAAGAGCAGGCTGACTGGCTGGCCGACTGTTTGGCAGCCCATCCCCAACTGCCTGTGGAACTGATTCGGCTAGGATTGGGAGCAACGCCCAGTACAGCTCACTTGTTCACAGCGGGGGCAGGTTTTGTCCACGGCTACTGGTCACGGATTTCTGACTCTGGCGAGGGGGATGCTATTCAGATTGTGCGCCTAGGGGATGAATTGGCAGCACGGGCGATCGCTCAGGTTGACTTGTGGAAGCTAGATGTGGAAGGCTATGAGGTAGAAGCCTTGCAGGGGGCTGAGGATTACCTAGCCAATCAGCGCATTCGAGCATTGTACGTGGAAATTAGCCAGCAGCAAGGCCAGCAGGTACAAGATTACCTAGCAAGCTTTGGTTACCAAGGATATTTGTTTCAGCCCAATGGCAGCTTGCAACCTGTGCCCAAAACCTTGCCTGTCTGGACGAATGCCCTGTTTCTTCCCGCCTCGTTGTCAGAGTGTTGCTAATGGCTACCCTATGGCCTGTTGATTGTGATTTACTCTATCCCAGCAGCGCTGGTAAACCGACGGCAGTAAAGTATGGTTTAGTAGGAGTGGATGGCCCAGATTGAAGAGAACCTAGAGACGATGCCTAGTCTCATGCTCATAGTGTCTATTGCTGCTGGTTTGTTTTGGTAACCTGTGCAGGTAGGGTTGGCTCCAATGCCCCGTTAAGCTCTATATGTGATGGTAATACTTGGCAGACTGAAGGGCGATCGTCCCCATGAGTAATGTTGCGTTTGTCACTGACTTTGTTGCAGCTAGCGTGCGGCTGTCTATGCCCCTGGCCTATGCTGCCCTAGGAGGCTTGTGGTCAGAGCGATCGGGTGTGCTCAACATTGGCTTAGAGGGCATGTTGCTATCGGGGGCGTTTGCCAGTGCTGTTGCTACTTTTTTTACGGGCAATGTAGCGATCGGGGTTCTAGCCGCGCTGGTGGTAGGGGGGATGATTGGTCTTCTCCATGCGGCCCTTTGTGTCAGCTTGCGTGTGAATCAACTGGTATCTGGACTGGCAATCAATCTAGCAGCGGCTGGACTTACGGCTTTTTTCTCTCGCCTTGTGTTCCAGCAAGATGCTGTGCAATCGTTGCCGCCCTTACCGACGATTGCCATTCCGGGGTTACGATCGCTGCCTATCCTAGGAGCACTCTTGTTTCAGCAAGATGCTCTGGTTTACCTGCTGATGGTGCTCGTTCCCTTGAGCACCTACCTATTGTTTCGTACTAGTGTGGGGTTGGCAGTACGAGCCGTGGGCGAATATCCCCGCGCTGCTGATACCGCGGGCATCAGTGTTGGACAAATTCGATACATTAGTGTTGTTGTTAGTGGTGCTCTAGCTGGGCTGGGTGGTGCTTACCTAACCCTAGTGCAAGTCCGCTTTTTCACTGAAGATATGAGTGCTGGACGGGGCTTTATTGCCTTAGCGGCGCTAATTTTTGGCAGATGGCATCCGATCGCCACTGTTCTAGCTTGTCTGCTATTCGGTGCTACAGAGGCCCTACAGCTCCGAATCCAGACCTTTAACCTCAATATTCCCTACCAGTTTCTACTCATGCTGCCCTACGGTGTTGCCTTACTCGCTATGGTAGGCTTAGCGGGCAAATCTACGCCGCCTGCTGCCCTCGGTATCCCTTATGTCAAGGAGAGTACAGACTAGTGCAACGCATTCATCATGTAGCCATCATTTGCTCAAACTATGAAGTCTCTAAGCGCTTCTACACGGAGATCCTAGGTTTTCCTATTCTCCGAGAGACCTACCGCCCAGCCCGCCAATCCTACAAGCTTGACCTGCAAGTTGGGGAACGGGATCAGATTGAGTTGTTTTCCTTTCCCCATCCACCCCAGCGGGTTAGCAACCCTGAAGCCTGTGGGTTGCGTCACCTTGCCTTTGCGGTGGAAGATTTAGACGCGATCGTTGCTGACCTCACCACCAAGGGAGTTACCCTTGAACCTATCCGCTGGGATGAATTAACCGGCAAGCGCTTTACGTTTTTCAAAGACCCTGATAACTTGCCCTTGGAAATCTACGAACTGTAGGGCATTATTCCCAGCCTCGCTACCACACAGTTCGGACACTTTGGAGAAATGGTACTCCCGTTGAAGTGCCTAGTGTTACGTCCTCCTGACAAATGGTCTAACTACCGAATGTTCTAGCGGCCTGTGCCACGTTCTAGGTTGACATAACCCCGCCTAGAGGGTCGTATAATGTCACCCATTATCTCAATCTCAACACCTGCTGACATGACTGCCATTCGCCTTCGACTGCCTACAGGGCTGCTTAACGACACAACGGTATATGTTGTCAAACGTTTGCTCCAGGCATTGTTGACGCTGCTACTAGCGTCTGCTCTGAGCTTTTTTATCATTCAGCTTGCACCGGGTGATTTTTTGTCAGTGCTGGATGATAATCCGGTGATCTCTGAGGCAACTAAGAAGGCGCTGCGGGAGCGCTTTGGGTTAGATAAATCCTGGCTAGAGCAATATTGGCTGTGGTTACTACGGGTATTGCAGGGAGACTTTGGCATCAGTATGCAGTTTCAGCAGCAGTCTGTAGCGTCGTTACTGGGAGAACGGGTGTTGGCAACACTGCTACTGGCGATTGTATCCCTTGTCGTTACCTGGGCAATTGCCATTCCCCTGGGGATTCTGGGGGCTATTCAACAAAATCGCTGGGGCGATCGGATTTTGCAATTACTCAGCTACGCCGGGCAAGGCTTACCCAGTTTCATTACAGCGTTACTATTGCTGCTCTTTGCCCAACAGGTATCGCCTTTGTTTCCCGTAGGGGATATGACTAGCATCTATCACGCTGACCTCAACTGGTTTGGGAAGGTATTGGATATTGCATGGCATATGATTTTGCCGACGATCGCCCTGACTATCAATAGTTTTGCTGGGTTGCAGCGAATTATGCGGGGAGAGTTACTAGACGTGCTGCGGCAAGACTATATCCAGACCGCCCGCGCTAAGGGACTGCCTGAAAGTCGAGTGATTTACATTCACGCTCTGCGCAATGCCATCAACCCGCTAATTACCCTCCTGGGCTTTGAGTTTGCGAGTTTGCTCAGCGGTGCCTTTATTGTGGAAAACATCTTCAATTGGCCTGGCTTGGGACGGCTGATTTTGCAGTCTGTAATGGCTCAGGATCTATATGTTGTGATGGCCAGCCTGATGCTGGGGGCAGTGATGCTGATTGTGGGCAACTTGCTGGCTGATCTATTGCTGAAACTAGTTGATCCGCGCATCCGTTTGGAAAATCTAAATTGACCCCAGCGGGCGATCGCCCCTAGTAGCGGGGCAGCGATGGGTCAACAACTGCTGCGTAGGCATCAATGCCACCCGTTACGTTCTTTACATTAGTAAACCCCTGTTGGCTCAGCCATTGGCACATCTGCGCCGATCGCACTCCATGATGGCAGAGCACAATTGTTTCAGCCGCTGGATTCAACCGCCGACCAATGTCAGGTGCCCAAGTGCCGAAGTCACTGAGGGGAAATGCTTGAAATCCTGGCAAGGCGACGATCGCTATCTCCTCTGGTTCTCGCACATCGACTAGCTGGAGGTCACTTGGAGGATCAGCTAGCAATTGAGCTAGGTGTTCAACGGTAATTGCTGTAAAGGGAGTTTGCATAGATAGTACCCGTTATGCATATTTTGCATCGATCCCATGCATTTTGTTCATAGAACGTAACATTGTGTAGTTCTAGATACAAAATCAGCTTAGAAACTTAACTACCGTAGCCAATAGTTCAGCCATCTAAGTCAACTGCCTATTGATTGGGAGCACTAAAAGTTCTTGTAGCAACCTACCAGAATTCGGCACCATATAGAGTTAGCAGTTTTACACAGGCACGATTGATTTGTAGTATGTCATCCCCCATGGTTGTCGGCAAAGTTTATCTCGTTGGTGCAGGCCCCGGTGATCCAGGGTTAATCACCCTGAAGGGCAAGACATTGTTAGAGCTAGCAGACGTTGTGGTTTACGACGCACTGATTAGTCCAGAGATTCTTGCCATGATCAACCCCCGTGCTGAACGGATTAACGCTGGCAAGCGTCGGGGTAACCATACCCTGCCCCAAGCGGAAACCACCCAGCTTTTGATTGAAAAGGCACAATCGGCGGCGATCGTCGTGCGGCTAAAGGGGGGCGACCCCTTTGTGTTTGGTCGGGGCGGAGAAGAGATGGCTGACTTGGTGCAGGCAGGGATTCCAGTGGAGGTTGTGCCTGGTGTAACGTCGGGGATTGCGGCTCCAGCCTACGCGGGCATTCCAGTTACCCATCGCCATCATAGTTCCTCGGTGATGTTTGTCACGGGGCACGAGGCAGTAGGCAAGTACCAGCCTCATGTGGATTGGCGAGCAATCGCCCGCAGTGCAGAGACGATCGTGGTCTACATGGGGTTACACAACCTCCATCACATTGTCTCTGAGTTGCAAGCTGGGGGATTGTCCCCAGATACTCCCATCGCCCTAATTCAGTTTGGCACTTGGGCAAGCCAACGGGAGTTGTTTGGTAGCTTAAGTACCATTGTTCATCAAGCAGACCAGGTAGGATTTGGAACACCTGCGATCGCAGTTATTGGTTCTGTGGTCAGTCTGCATCATCACTTGCCCCACTATCACCCTAACGCCTATGTCCCTGAATGTTGAGCTACTGGAACAGAGCTTTGCCCAAGTCGCTCTGAATGCCGAAGCATTTGCGGCTAGCCTTCATAGCAAGAGAAGCCAACTATCCTCTAGAGGCTGTGAAACTCACCTGATCCCAGGTTGCTAAACTCCTCTATTCCAGGTCATTCGGCTGACCCCACCTGCAAATATTTTCAAACATTGTCCACTGATCGCCCATTGCTGTGAGCGTTCACAGAGTTTTAGTACCGTTTTGCCTTGCTCATCTGTTCTGTTTCTATAGACATGACCGCTATGACCAGTACTGCACCACCCCCTGCCAAAGAAGCCTCTGCCGACTCCCTGACTATGAATAAGTTTGAACGGTTCAAGGCAGAAAAGGATGGCTTGAAAGTTAAGGATGAAATTGAACACTTTGCCCAGATTGGCTGGGAGGCCATGGATGAGGACGATCGTAACCACCGCCTTAAGTGGATAGGGTTGTTCTTCCGCCCGGTTACTCCTGGTAAGTTCATGATGCGCCTGCGGATACCCAATGGCGTGATCACTAGCACTCAAATGCGGACGCTGGCGGAGATTGTTCAGCGCTACGGCGAAGACGGCAATGCTGATATCACGACACGGCAAAACCTGCAACTGCGGGGTATTCGCCTAGAGGATACTCCTGACATCTTCCGCAAACTGAAGCAGGTGGGGATGACCAGTGTGCAATCGGGCATGGATAACGTGCGGAACATTACAGGATCACCAGTGGCGGGGATTGATGCTGATGAGTTGTTCGACACCCGTGACCTGATTCAACAGGTGCAGGACATGATCACCAACAAGGGGGAAGGAAATCCAGAGTTCACCAACCTGCCCCGCAAATTTAACATTGCGATCGCTGGCTGTCGCGATAACTCTGTCCATGCAGAAATCAATGATGTCGCCTTCATCCCAGCCTTTAATCAGGTGTTGGGTGCTAAGGCTGAAATGCCAGGGGAAAATCCTAACACCGAGCACCAAGAACCTCGTACCTGCTTTGGCTTCAATGTTCTCGTTGGCGGCTTCTTTTCAGCAAAACGCTGCGAGGCGGCAATTCCCTTCAATGCTTGGGTACTCCCAGAGCAAGTTGTGGATCTCTGCCGGGCCATCCTTGTGGTTTATCGAGACCACGGACTGCGGGCAAATCGGCAAAAGTCTCGGCTGATGTGGCTGATTGACGAGTGGGGTTTAGATAGATTTCGCACAGAGGTGGAAAAACAACTGGGCTATACCCTGTTGCCTGCTGCCCCTAAGGATGAAATTGAATGGGACAAGCGGGATCATATTGGGGTCTATCCCCAGAAACAAGCAGGATTCTACTACGTGGGATTGCATGTCCCTGTAGGTCGCCTGTTTGCAGATGACATGTTCAACCTAGCGCGATTGGCAGAAGTCTATGGTAATGGCGAGCTACGCCTCACTGTGGAGCAAAATGTTATCCTGCCTTACATTCCAGAGACTCATCTAGAGGAATTGTTAAAGGAACCTCTGGTGACCAAGTTTTCGATCAATCCCTCTCCCCTGGAACGCTCACTGGTGTCTTGCACAGGTGCTCAGTTCTGTAACTTTGCCCTGATTGAAACCAAAAACCGAGCATTGGCCCTAGTGCGCGAACTCGATGCAGAGCTAGTGGTGCCCAAACCTGTACGTATTCACTGGACGGGTTGTCCTAACTCGTGCGGCCAACCTCAAGTGGCTGACATTGGGTTGATGGGTACCAAAGTTCGCAAGGATGGCAAAACCTTGGAGGGGGTTGATTTATACACTGGCGGCAAAGTTGGCAAAGATGCCCGACTTGGCTCCTGTGTGCGTAAGGGCATTCCCTGTGAAGATCTCAAACCGATTCTACGGGAAATGCTGATACAAGAGTTCGGCGCACAGCCTCGTGATGGCGTGAATCTTCCATCAGCGGGGGTGACGATCGCAACCTCTTAAATCCCATGCTATTGATCAACCCTGGTCAATAACTGACTTGTGCTTCTGTCCATTGTTTATTAATTCCTATTACTTACGAATGTCCTATGTCTAATCTATCTCGGCGTAAATTCATGATCACAGCAGGAGCGACCGCGATCGGTGTGGCTACCCTGCACGGCTGTACCTCTGGTTCCAATGGAACAGGTGGCTCCCCTGCGGCTTCCCCCGCTTCTCCTGCGGCTTCTCCCGTAGCTTCTGTGGAAACCCCCGAAGTCACTGGTGCCAAATTGGGCTTCATTGCTCTCACTGACTCTGCACCCCTGATCATTGCTAAAGAGAAAGGACTGTTTGCCAAGTATGGAATGCCCGATGTTGAAGTCGTCAAGCAAGCCTCGTGGGCAGCTACCCGTGACAACCTGGAACTTGGCTCAGCCGGGAATGGCATTGATGGGGCACACATCCTTACCCCCATGCCCTACCTCATGACCCTGGGCAAAATCACTAAGCAACCAGTACCTATGATGATCCTGGCACGGTTAAATACTAACGGTCAGGGAATTTCAATCTCCAAAGACTATGCCGACCTCAAGGTAAGCACCGATAGTAAAGTCCTGAAAGATGCCTTCGCTAAGGCAAAAGCCGGTGGCAAGGAACTGAAAATTGCAGTCACCTTCCCTGGCGGTACCCACGACATGTGGATGCGTTACTGGCTGTCAGCAGGCGGCATTGACCCTAACAAGGATGTTTCGATAATTGTCGTGCCACCGCCCCAGATGGTAGCCAACATGAAGGTAGGCACGATGGAAGCCTTTTGCGTAGGGGAACCTTGGAATGCTCAACTGGTAACCCAAGGATTAGGCTACACCGCTATTACAACAGGAGAACTCTGGAAAGACCATCCAGAAAAGGCGCTGACCATGCGGGCAGACTGGGTAGAAAAGAACCCCAAGGCTGCCAAGGCTTTGACCATGGCAGTACAAGAGGCGCAGATCTGGTGCGAGAAAGCAGAGAACAAAAAGGAGATGTGTGAGATCATCGGCAAGCGGGAGTGGCTGAAGGTGCCTGTGAGTGACATTTTGGGTCGTGTGGAAGGCAATATCGACTATGGCACTGGTAGAACCGTAAGCAATAGCCCTGTAAGGATGAAGTTCTGGGCAGACTATGCGTCCTATCCTTTCCAAAGCCATGACTTATGGTTCCTAACAGAGCACATTCGCTGGGGTTACATCCCTGCTGACACCGATACCAAGAAACTGGTAGCGCAGGTCAACCGAGAAGACATCTGGCGGGAAGCAGCGAAGGCTCTAGGTGTTCCCGAAGCTGAGATTCCCAAAGACAAGTCTCGTGGGGTGGAAACCTTCTTTGATGGGGTGAAATTTGACCCAGAGAAGCCCGACGAATACCTAAAGGGACTTGCTATTAAGAAGGCCTAGGCTGCCCGTTGTCCCTCGTAGGTTAGGTTATGGCAGTGGCAGAAACCCAACACCCACCCTCGAAGGCAATGTAACCTATTGGCTTTCGTCCCTCAACCTAACCTACGAATTCTCTAACCCCTATCACCTAACCCCTGACCCCTAACCCCTATCACCTAACGCCTATGGTTGCTACTACTCGACCTGCTCCATTGCCTGGATTCATTCTGAAACCGATCGTCGCGATTCGGCAAAACTTTCGTCGGATTGTTACCTCGACAATTGCGCTGATTGTGATGTTGGGTATTTGGCAAGTTCTTTGTGCTGGCGAGAAACCACTGCTGCCGCCACCCACTACAGTTCTTAAGGACACCTGGGAACTGATTGCCAACCCTTTCTTTGATAATGGTGGTACTGATAAAGGTCTGTTCTGGCACCTGCTAGCAAGCTTAACTAGGGTGGCGATCGGCTTCTCGCTGGCTGCCATCATTGGCGTTGCTGTGGGACTGGTAATTGGCACCAATCGCATAGTTTACGATGCCCTTGATCCCATCTTCCAGGTATTACGAACTGTGCCACCCCTGGCATGGTTGCCAATTTCCCTAGCGATCTTTCGAGATAACCAGCCCTCAGCCATCTTTGTGATTTTCATTACAGCGGTGTGGCCGATTGTCATCAACACTGCTGTAGGTGCCCAGCAAGTCCCCCAGGACTATCGCAATGTCTCCCGTGTACTGCAACTGTCTCGGTTTGAGTATTTCACTAACGTGCTATTCCCTGCCACTGTGCCCTATGTGTTTACCGGCTTGCGGATTGCCTTGGGACTTTCGTGGCTGGCGATCGTCGCTGCTGAGATGTTGATTGGTGGTGTGGGCATCGGCTTCTTCATCTGGGATGCCTGGAACAGTTCCCTCATGAGTGAGATTATCTTGGCGCTCATCTATGTTGGGATTGTTGGGTTCCTGCTCGATCGTCTGATGGCAACCATCAGTAGTCTATTTCTTCCTGAAGAGCAGCAGTAGGAGGTGCTGGATGAGTGCATTTGTAGAAATTGATCACGTTGATAAGGTTTTTCCCCTGGATGGTGGCGGGCGTTATGTGGCGATTCGTAACGTCAGCCTAGACATTCAGCAGGGGGAGTTTGTGTCCTTGATTGGGCACTCTGGCTGTGGCAAATCTACGCTGCTGAATATGGTGGCAGGGCTAGAGCGTCCGACAGCAGGGGGGGTGATTTTGGAAGGACGGGAAGTACGGAAACCAGGCCCCGATCGCATGGTGGTGTTCCAGAACTACTCGCTGTTGCCTTGGAAGACCGTGCGCCAGAACATCGCCTTAGCAGTAGATGCTACTATGAAGCACCTGTCTAAGGGGGAACGTCGTGCCATTGTGGAGCATCACATTGACTTGGTGAATTTGCGCCCAGCAGCCGATAAGTTCCCTGCCCAGCTTTCCGGTGGCATGAAACAGCGGGTAGCGATCGCCCGTGCCTTGGCGTTGCGTCCCAAAGTTTTGTTGCTAGATGAACCCTTTGGCGCGCTGGATGCCCTCACTCGTGGCAACTTGCAGGAACAGTTGATGCAGATTAGCCAAGCGCATCAGATGACTTGCATTATGGTCACCCACGATGTGGATGAGGCGCTGTTGCTTAGCGATCGCATCGTTATGCTCACCAATGGCCCTGAAGCGCATATCGGGCAGATTTTGAATGTCCCAATTCCCCGCCCCCGCAACCGCATGGAAGTGATTAACCATCCCAGCTATTATGCCCTGCGGAACGAGATGGTCTACTTCCTCAACCAGCAAAAGCGGGCGAAGAAACACAAAAAGGTCAGGGCAGCGGCGATCGCCCGTCATGGATTGGAGAAAATCAACCTGGACATTGGTTTTGTGCCCCTCACCGACTGTGCCCCCCTAGTAGTTGCCAAGGAGAAGGGGTTCTTCGCCAAGTACGGTCTGGAAGAGGTGAAGCTAGTCCGAGAACCAAGCTGGAAAGCCGTTGCCGATGACTTGATGACTCAGCAGATTGATGCTGCTAGTGTGGTTGCTGGGATGCCCTTGGGCTTGACTCTAGGCATGGGGGGACTACCTCCGGTGCCTATCTGCACTGCCCTCACTCTGTCGCGCAATGGCAACGCCATCACCTTGAGTAAAGCTCTGTGGCAGCATGGGGTACGCGATTTAGCAGGCTTTAAGCGGGCGATCGCCAACAAACCCGACCAAGTTCATACCCTCGGTGTTGTCTATCCCGCTTCCATGCAAAACCTGATACTGCGCTACTGGCTGGCGAATGGCGGCATTGATCCGGATCTGGACGTGAGCTTGATGGTGATTCCGCCACCCCAGATGGTCTCTAACCTAAAGGCCGGGAACATTGATGGTTACTGTGTGGGGGAACCCTGGAACTCCCGGGCTGTGAAGGAAAAGTTAGGCTTTGTAATCGCCACCGACGTGGATATTTGGAATGGTCATGCTGAGAAAGTCCTCGCTGTACGTGAAGACTGGGCACAGCAATATCCCCAAACCCACTTGGCTCTGGTGAAGGCGCTGATTGAAGCCTGCAACTACTGCGACGATCGCCGTCATCGGCCTGAAATTGTAGAAATGCTCAGCCAGCCCGACTACATCGGCATTGACCCAGCCTACATTCGTCCAGGACTGCTGGAACCCTACGATCAGGGCACGGGTGACGAACCTGTCCAACTCCTAGATTTCCACCAATTCTACGTGGAGCGCAGCAACAGCCCTGATCGGGCAGAGATGCTATGGGTCATGACCCAACTCGCTCGCTGGAACATTACCCCCTTCCCCAAAAATTGGATTGAAGTCCTAGATCGGGTTGTGTGTCTAGATGTGTTTAACCAAGCTGTGCGAGAGGTAGGGGCATCCCTCGATTTTCCGGTCAAGCTGGATCTAGAGCGCGATCGTCGTCCCATTCAACTGCTCGATGGCCCTGTCTTCAACCCCGATCATCCCCTTGACTACCTCAACGCTTTCGACATCAAGCGAGACTACAAAGTCAAGGAAGTCCTAGTTGACGTGCCCGTATTGAATCCGTAATCCCTAGTGACCAATAACTATTCACAACTACTAGTAATCTCCTAATTCCTGTTCAAACTAATGCAAACCCTCGAAACGCCCTTGAAACTGACAACATCCCCCCAGCGGGAACCCCTGCTATTTCTCGAAAACATTTCCAAGGTTTATCCCACCGCTAGTGGTGGTTACACCGTCTTGGAAGGAATTAATCTAACAGTTTATACTGGTGAATTTGTCTGTATTATTGGACACTCTGGTTGTGGCAAATCCACGCTGCTTAATATGGTATCGGGCTTCAGTAAGCCAACCACAGGTCAGGTGCGGCTGCGGAGCAACCCGATTACGCGCCCTGGGCCGGATCGGATGATGGTATTTCAGAATTACTGCCTATTGCCCTGGAAGACTGCCTTTGACAACGTGTACCTAGCAGTGAATGCAGTGTATCCCAACAAGTCTAAGGCAGAAAAGCGGGAGATTGTCCGGGAACACTTGGCCCTAGTGGGCTTGACAGAGGCTGCCCAGAAGCGTCCATCCCAACTGTCTGGCGGCATGAAACAGCGGGTGGCGATCGCTCGCGCCTTGGCAACCCGTCCCGAAGTGTTGATTCTAGACGAACCCTTCGGTGCCCTGGATGCTATCACCCGTGAAGAGTTACAGGACGAACTGCTGAAAATTTGGCAAGACCACAAAACCACGGTACTGATGATCACCCATGACATCGACGAGGCACTGTATTTGGCCGATCGCCTAGTGATGATGACGAATGGCCCTGCCGCCAAAATTGGCGAGATTCTGGAACTGCCCTTCCCCCGTCCCCGCGATCGTGCCCGCTTGCTGGAAGATCCTCGCTATTACGAACTGCGAAACTATGCCCTCGACTTTCTCTACCACCGCTTCGCCCACGATGTGGATTAACTGTGGATTAATTGCCCCTATCTCCCAACGTTTGCTCCCCCAAATCCCCCTAAAAGGGGGACTCCCAAAGTAGTTGTTCGCACTGGTTTTGAGTGGCTGCACAATCAGATTCGTCTTAGTGCTGCCCTACCGGTTATGCAAGATGACAACATCCTTACACTCCATAGCGTTCCATGTTTCCCCCAAAAACCGCTCTATCCAATCGTCAACACATCCTCTGTTACTACCTCAATACCAGTAGCCAGATACAGATTGCCCGTGTGACCAACATTGCCAATTGGTACTTCGATCGCGTGATTTTTCCTAGGCAGCGGTTGATGTTTCATGCACCACCAGAGGCGATCCTAGAAATTCATACCACCCACGAGACCCGTCATATCCCTTGTCAGTGCTTGCGGGTCAGCGATTTTCTTCCCAATGTCAACGATGACTGATTCCACGGCTAATTCTACAAAAACTCTCTGTCCCTACTGTGGCGTAGGCTGCGGTTTAGAAGTTACCCACTCTAAGCCCCAAGTATTGGCTGCGAAGCCCGAAGTACCAGATGAACCCCCTCATCCCTCACCCCTCACCCCTAACACCTTCAAACTTCGCGGCGATCGCAGCCATCCCTCTAGTCAGGGCATGGTCTGTGTCAAGGGTGCTACGGTCTTGGAGTCAATCGACCGCGATCGGCTGCTCTATCCCATGTTTCGGAAATCCCTGGATGAGGCATTTCAGCGCATTAGCTGGGATGAAGCCTACAATTACATTGTGCAACAGATGCAACATCTGCTTGCTACCCAGGGTGCTGATGCCATCTGCATGTATGGCTCCGGACAGTTTGTGACCGAAGACTACTACGTCGCCCAAAAGCTGATCAAGGGCTGCTTAGGCACTAATAACTTTGATGCCAACTCCCGGCTGTGTATGTCCTCCGCTGTATCGGGCTATATCCAAAGCTTTGGCTCCGATGGCCCGCCCTGCTGCTATGAGGATTTGGAACTAACGGACTGTGCCTTCCTGATCGGCACCAACACCGCAGAATGTCATCCGATTGTCTTCAACCGCCTGCAAAAGCACCACAAGCGTAATCCTGATACTAAGCTGATTGTCGTTGATCCGCGCCGCACCCAAACGGCTGAAGCTGCCGATCTTCACCTTGCCATCCAACCCGGTACCGACATCGACCTCCTTAACGGCATGGCCTATCTACTCCTCCAGTGGGGCTATGTGGACAAAGCCTTTATCGATAGACATACAAGCGGGTTTGCTGAGTTTGCTGAAATCGTGCGCCACTACCCGCCAGCGATCGTGAGCGATCGCTGTCGCATTCCTGTCAGTGCCTTAGAAACCGCAGCCCGCTGGTGGGGAGAGAGCGATCGGGTGTTGTCTCTCTGGTCCATGGGGGTGAACCAGTCCACCCAGGGCACCGCCAACGTATGCAGCATCATCAACCTCCATCTGCTCACAGGACAGGTGGGCAAACCGGGTGCGGGGCCTTTTTCTCTCACGGGGCAGCCCAATGCTATGGGGGGCAGAGAAGCAGGTGGACTCTCTCACCTCTTACCAGGATACCGCTCTGTCAAAAACCCCCAACACCGTGCTGAAGTTGAACAATTTTGGGGACTCCCTGCCGGGCAGATTTCACCCCATCCTGGACGCACTGCTTGGGATATGATTACGGGGCTAGAAACTGGGGAAGTAGGCTTGCTGTGGATTGCGGCTACCAACCCTTTGGTCAGTCTCCCTGACCTGCCACGGGTGCGGGCTGCCCTACGACGATCGCCGTTCACCATTTACCAGGAGGCATACCATCCTA
>JANWZG010000032.1 GCA_025054735.1 Cyanobacteriota bacterium
CTGGAGTAACGGTTCACATTAGGAAACATTATGGTCATAGATTAAGAGAATCCAAAGCGAACCCCAGGAGACGGATTCTTCTGATTGGATTGATGGAGAGACAATAGCATTTGCATTAGGGGAATAACATCCTATGGTTGCGATCGCATCAGTTCATGCCAGAGAAATTCTTGACTCTCGTGGTAACCCGACCGTGGAAGTAGACGTGGTGCTAGCAGATGGCAGTAAGGGGCGAGCGGCTGTTCCCTCGGGCGCATCAACTGGAACTAGAGAAGCTTTAGAGTTACGGGATGGAGACGCTCAGCGCTACAAGGGCAAAGGCGTGTTGAAGGCTATCAACAATGTAAACAAGACCATTGCTCCAGAACTTGTAGGAGCAGATGCTGGAGATCAGGCTGCGATCGACAACAAGATGCTGATGCTGGATGGCACAGAGTATAAATCCAACTTAGGAGCTAATGCAATTTTAGGAGTGTCAATGGCCGTTGCTAGAGCTGCCGCCGTTGCCGCTGGAATGCCGTTGTATCAATACTTAGGGGGTGCTGATGCCCATCTATTACCCGCTCCTTGCTTCAATATTATTAACGGTGGTGCCCACGCTGATAACAGTGTTGACTTTCAGGAATTCATGGTGGTGCCTGTTGGTGCGCCTACCTTTCGAGAAGCGATGCGGATGGGAGCTGAGGTCTATCACGCCTTGAAATCTATTCTCAAGCAAAAGGGCTACAGCACTGGTGTTGGGGATGAAGGGGGGTTTGCTCCTAGCTTGCAGGCCAATGTAGAGGCGATCGAAGTCATCTTGGCAGGCATCGAAAAGGCTGGACTAAAAGCAGGCGAAGACGTAGCAATTGCTCTAGACCCAGCTACCAGTGAGTTATATAACGATGGTGTCTACGTGTTTTCTAAGTCCGATGGCAGCCGCAAAACTTCGGAAGAGATGGTAGCACTATGGGAAAGTTGGGTTAACCAGTTTCCGATCGTGTCGATTGAAGATGGAATCGCTGAACAGGACTGGACAGGGTGGCAACTGTTGACGAAAACCTTGGGTAGCCGCATTCAACTTGTAGGGGATGATGCGTTTGTCACGAATCCCAAAATTATTCGGCAGGCGATCGCCGATGGGGTTGGCAATTCTACTCTAATCAAGGTCAACCAGATTGGCTCGGTTACTGAGACTCTAGCTGCGATCAACGATTCTCGCAGCGGTGGTTACACCGTAATGGTCAGTCATCGCTCTGGTGAAACTCCCGATGATTTCATTGCTGACTTGGCGGTTGCTACTAGCGCTGGGCAAATCAAGACAGGTGCCCCTTGCCGGGGTGAGCGCTTGGCAAAATATAACCAACTGCTGCGCATTGAGGAAGAACTAGGCGACAAGGCTATCTATGCAGGTTGGACTTGCTTTAAGCGCTAGCTGTAAGCATACACAGCCTAGTTAGGACGTTAATAGTGAGGACTGAAGTCCTCACTACAAGCCTTAACAGCCATCAATAAGCATTTTAGGCATTTCTAGTTACACAGCCTAGTTAGGACGTTGACAGTGAGGACTGAAGTCCTTACTACGAGCTATAACAGCTATCAATAAGCATTTTAGGTATTTCCAGCTACACAGTCTAGTTAGGACGTTGACAGTGAGGACTGAAGTCCTCACTACGAGCTATAACAGCCATCAATACACGTTTCTAGTTCAGTCCACAAGTAGCAGGCGATCGCACCTTTGGCATGATCGCCTAGTTGCAATAACTGTTAAATCGTTACTAAATCGTTAAGAACTTGTTAGGCAACGCCTGCTAGGTGGAAGACAGCCCCTAGGCCAGAAGCCATTTCTTCAGGGGTAATCTTGCCATCTTTGTTGACATCTAGAGCATCAAAGACAGCATCAGTGCCAGCCCACTCTTCACGGGTGATAAAGCCATCTCCGTCTAAGTCATACACTCGGAACATGTCTTGAGCAGCATGGCTAACGATTTCCTCAGCCTCCAGACGTACTAGCCGCTGTTTGAGTAACTCTTCTAGGGCTACCAGCGCCTTAGTGAAGCCCTTAATGCCCTCATCTAGTTTTTCAGAGGCCATGCGATCGGCAGCGTGCATAGCATCAAACGTCGCCTTGTCTACAGTAATTTTCTCGATGGTCATTCCACGCGCCACTTCTGGATCTAGCTTGCGAGGCAACTCGCCAGTCGTTGTTTGTAGCTCTTTCAGCAACGCCGGAGAAATGGTTAATAGGTCACAGCCCGCCAACTCTATAATTTCGCCAATGTTGCGGAAGCTAGCACCCATGACTTCAGTTTTGTAGCCGAATTTCTTGTAGTAGTTGTAGATGCGAGTAACGGACAATACGCCTGGATCTTCCTCTGGAGGATAGGAGTCGCGACCTGTGCTTTTCTTGTACCAGTCTAAGATACGACCGACGAAGGGAGAGATGAGAGTAACGCCAGCTTCGGCGCAAGCAATCGCCTGGTGAATGCCAAACAACAGGGTTAAGTTGCAGTGAATGCCCTCTTTTTCCAGAACTTCCGCCGCTTTAATCCCCTCCCAAGTAGCAGCAATTTTGATCAGCACCCGTTCTGGGGAAACTCCAGCAGCCTTGTATTGGCTAATCAGGTCGCGAGCTTTGGCGATCGTTGCCTCAGTATCATAGGACAGGCGAGCATCTACTTCTGTGGACACCCGTCCAGGAATAATCTTAAGAATCCTTAGCCCAAAGGACACTGCCAGACGGTCAAAGGCTAAGCTCACTACTTGATTCTCAGAGGCTCCTGCTCCTAGATCACGCCGTGCTTGCATCAAGGTATCGTCCACGATCTCCTGATATTGAGGCATCTGGGCGGCAGCTGTAATCAGTGATGGATTGGTTGTGGCGTCACGGGGAGTAAAGGTCTCGATCGCCTGAATATCGCCCGTATCTGCCACTACGACTGTCATCTCTCGCAGTTGCTCAAGTAGTGTCCTAGACATAGATTCCTCCTAGAGAATGTATAGCAACAAGAACAGTACAATCCAAACCACATCCACAAAGTGCCAATAGAGTTCTGCTGCCTCTACGCCAAAGTGGCTAGTGCTAGAGTAATGACCTGGCTTGAACGATCGCCAAAGCACCGCCAAGATCATTACTAGTCCAAAGCAAACGTGCAGGCCGTGAAAGCCAGTTAACACATAGAAAGTACTAGCAAATAGGTTAGTCGCCAGTGTGAATTCCAAATGGTTATATTCATAGAGCTGTCCAGCTAGGAAGATGGCTCCCATGAGGGCTGTGATCCCAAACCACATCTGCAAACCTCTGACGTTATCGGCCTTAATGGCTTTGTTTGCCTGGTTAATCACAAAGCTACTGGAAACTAGGATGGCGGTGTTAATGCTTGGCAGCAACAGTTCCAATTCTGTGTCGTTTGTCCAACCAGGAGCTGCTAGGCGAAAGGTTCCATAGGCGGCAAACAGGCCCAGGAAGATCATACTCTCTGCCACGAGGAACACAACTACGCCGAACAAGCGAAAGTCATGATGGTGGGCAGCACCGTGATCAGCAGTGTGGGCAACAGTCTGATGGTTACGAATTGCCTTGGTGGGGTCAGCTAGTGAACCTTGCAGTTGCATCAGTAATCAATTCCTCCTAGTAGCTTGGAATAAAAATTAGTGAGGTCAGGGAAATTTCTACCTGGGATCGAAGGCAATGGTTTTAAGGGCCATCAGGAATCGCTAACCTGCGAGATTTGGATATCATTTCTTCTACGCCTTCGGTACGTGTGGCAACACCGTAGTCATAGGGATGACAAACCAACACAGGGTCTCCGTCAAAGTTTTCTACGGGTGGTGGTGATGAGGTCATCCACTCTAGGGTTAGTGCTTTCCAGGGGTTATTGCCTGCTTTGGGGCCTGCAATCCAGCTCCAAATGGCATTGACAATAAAGGGAATTGTAGAGGTTGCCAAGATATAGGTGCCGATCGTACACAGCAGGTTAAGTGCAGCAAACTTAGGATCATACTCAGCAACCCGACGAGGCATCCCCGCCAAGCCTAGCTTGTGCATCGGCAAGAAGGTCAGGTTAAAGCCAATAAAGGTCATCACAAAGTGAAGAATGCCTAGCTTCTCATTCAGCATTCGTCCGGTCATCTTAGGGAACCAGTGATAGAGGCCAGCGTAGAGACCAAACACACTGCCTCCAAAGAGTACATAGTGCAGGTGTGCCACAACGAAGTAGGTGTCATGCACATGCACATCTATAGGAACAGAGGCTAGCATCACCCCACTCAGCCCACCGATTACGAACATCGAGACAAAGCCCATGCCAAACAGGAGGGCACTGTTGAGACGTAGCTTTCCACCCCACAGGGTTCCCAGCCAGCTAAAGATTTTGATGCCCGTGGGAACGGCGATGATCATGGTCATGATCATAAAGAACATTCGCAACCAGTCAGGGGTGCCACTGGTAAACATGTGGTGTGCCCAAACAATCAAACCAAGGAAGCTGATGGCAATACTAGAGTAGGCGATCGCCTTATAGCCAAAGATGGGCTTGCGAGCGTGCACGGGCAGAATCTCAGATATCATGCCAAACACTGGCAGGATCATGATGTAAACCGCAGGGTGAGAGTAGAACCAGAACATGTGCTGGTAGACGATCGGATCACCACCGCCCGTGGGGTTAAAGAATGCAGTCCCAGCCATCAGGTCAAAGGACAGTAGGATTAATGCCCCTGCCAACACTGGCGTAGATAACAGCACTAACCCGGAAGCAGCTAGCATAGCCCAGCAAAATAGGGGCATTGAGTTGAACCCCATGCCAGGGAGGCGCATTTTGACGATCGTGACGATAAAGTTAATGGCTCCCAAAATCGAAGACGTACCCAACAGCAACACGCTCAAGATCCAAATCAGTTCCCCAGCCTTGCCATTCATCAAGCTTAAAGGCGGATAGGATGTCCAACCGGAGCCAGCAGCACCAACAAAGAAACTGCTTAGCAGTAAGATGCCAGCCGGAGGAATCAGCCAGAAGGCAATGGCATTTAACTTAGGAAATGCCATATCTCGCGCGCCAATCATCAGTGGCACTAAGTAGTTACCAAATCCACCTGTTCCCGCGGGCACAATCCACAGAAAGATCATGACCGTAGCGTGGATAGTAAACAGGCTGTTATACAACTCTCGACTAACAAAATCAACATCTGGCGTAGCTAGTTCAGTGCGCACTGCCGTAGCCAAGGCACCGCCAACCAAGTAAAAGATAAAGGTGGTCACCAAGTATTGAATGCCAATTACCTTGTGGTCGGTGCTAAAGGTGAAGTAAGTCCACCAAGGGGTTTCACCATGCTCATGATGAACTTGCGGAATAGGAACTTGGAGTTGTGCTTGAGCCATAGCTAACAAATTTCAGCGTAATGTACAGGTGATGGAGTCTGAGGACGATCGAACTAGTGAGTATGTACCTAAGGCCCTACATTGACCCTTACATTGTGGAGTGCAGCGAGTGGTTTTCATGCAAGCTATGTAGCACTGCTGAGTTGACTCCAAACTCTTGGGCATAGGGAGCCAAGTAGTCAGCGTCAGACATTGCCGATGGGCTAACCGCAGCTACCACTTGTTCTCTATCTGTAGTGGCAACTGCCTTCTGGGATTGCAACCAAGCATCGTAGTCTTCAGCACTGTAAACATGCACTTGAGTCTTCATGCCGCCGTGGTAAGAGCCACAGAGTTCTGCACAGATAACTGGATAGGTGCCAATTCGGTTAGCCACAAATTGCAACTGAGTAGTGCGTCCCGGTATAGCATCTTGCTTCAACCGAAACTCTGGTACCCAAAAGGCATGGAGCACATCATTCGCACTGATGTTCAGCACAATCGGACGATCAACAGGAATGTGCAGTTCTCCAGACACGACCCCATCCTGGGGATAGGTGAAAATCCAAGCAAACTGTAACCCCGTTACATTCACCTCCACGGCATCGCCTGATTTAGCGCCTGTCATGTTCTTGATGCCATCAGGAATTGAGGCCACTAGATTAGCAGATACATTAGCAGACTGGTCAGAGTCTAGGGAGGCAGCGATCGCTGCTCCTTTTGCTAGGGTCTTGGAGTGACTAGCCACCTGGGTTGCGGAGTGACGATGATGAGCACTGTGACTCATGGGGTCGATCGCGCCTTCGCTCATGTACACATCAAAGCTGTAGACGGCCAAACCCAAGACAATCACCGCTGGAATCGAAGTCCATAGTACCTCTAGGGGAATGTTGCCATGCACTGGCAGGGCATCGGTGTTGTCTCCTGGTTTGCGACGATAGCGAATGCCAACGTAGATCAAAACTCCTTGCACCAGCAGGAACAACGCCATAGCGATAGTCACCATGGTGTTGAATAAACCATCAACTGCAGGAGCAGCAGCAGAGGCTTCTGCTGGCAGCAGCCCATGATTCTGACCATACCAAATGCTGACGATCGTAACGATTACACCGATCAATAGGGTGATAATGGGAGTTGGGATACTTTCCACGGCTCGTAATGACTCAATTCAACGATGAACTACTTCAGTCACTTAACACCATAAAGCAGAGAACCCAGAATCGTTATGTAACATAAGCAATCCTTCAGATTGTCTTCAGGATCAGGGGCCATTTGCCATTAAACACGAAGCACTTGCTAGACATTTGTGACAAGATGTATAGATTTTAGCCATTTACTACTATTTGTATAATGGCGAACAAACTTTCGACCAATCCTTTCGACAGTCATTGTGGCTAGCCGAGGGTGGCACTTTAATTCTGTTGCAGTAGATGCATTGGCAGTTGCAGCTTAACAGATCGACTTGTTAAGAATTGTTTCAGTAGTGCAGGGATCTATCCACAATCAAAAGAAATACCAAAACTTTCCCGCTGTCTCAGCAAGCATCTTTACAGTTGTAAGCATTAGCAACACATTCAGGAGTACGGGGCTATGAGTAGCCACTCTGCAATGCTGTTACTCACTGTTGCACATTGGTTGGATTACTGTTTGCGCCTATGGCAAATTTGACTTGGCATCAACCCAGTTCTTCTAAGTCTGTAGGCTCTAGCCTAGACTGCTGTTTGAGTGCACAGGAAAGCATTCGTCACCTAGTTATGCAGATGGCAGTAGCTACCTTGGTCTTAATGGCGATCGGCAGTGCAACTCGCGTGATGAACGCAGGACTAGCCTGCCCTGACTGGCCACTCTGCTATGGTGTGCTTGTGCCTCGGCAACAGATGAACATACAGGTGTTTCTAGAGTGGTTTCATCGCCTAGATGCTTCTCTGATTGGCGTGATGGCGATCGGGCTGGCTGTTCGCTGTTGGTGGCAGCGTCATCACTTACCCCAGTGGACTCCTTGGCTAGCCACCGTAGCTTTAGGACTAGTTGTCGTTCAGGGACTGTTGGGCGGCCTAACGGTGACAGAGTTGCTCCGTTTTGATATCGTTACTGCTCACCTAGGCACAGCCCAGCTATTTTTTACAGTGCTCGTGGTGATGGCAATCACTCTTATACCTTACCAGGGCACTGGTACCGTTGGTAAGTTGCCCTGGGTAGCTCTGCTATCTACCTTGTCAGTGTACTTGCAAAGCCTGTCGGGTGGGTTAGTGGCTTCGCGTTGGGCATTGCACCAATGTTTTGCCCAGGGCGAATTGTGTGTGGTTATGAATGCCCATGTCATGGGAGTTGCGGTACCAACAGTCCTAACAGTGACTATGGTTGTGCTAGCTCATCGTACCCCTGCTCTACATCCGCTATTGCGAAGGTTAGCGACCTTGGCAGGTGTTGTCCTCGTGCTTCAGGTTTTGCTGGGTGTTGCCACGTTTTATCTGCGTTTGCAAGTAGAACTGCTAACTGTAAGCCATCATACGATCGGCGCTATGTTGCTAGGCATTTTGACAGCATTTACTGGATTGTCTCTGCGCGATCGTATTCAAGCTAAGGGCATGGCTATCTAGAGAATCCCAGCTAGCTCCCTCTATTGAATTCCCCACCAATCCATCCTCACTACTCAATTTACCTATCCTTCACAAGAGCAACTGTTCATGCAACTGACCCAATCAACGACCGTTAATGCCACTCGACTCAACCGCACTTGGGTTGAGGTTCTGCAAAGCTACTACCAGCTCACAAAGCCACGCATTATCTTGCTGCTATTGATTACCACTGTGGCAGGCATGTGGATTGCAGCCCAGGGGCATGTTAACCCTCAGTTGCTAGTGGCGACACTGATAGCAGGCACCTGTGCAGCCGGATCTGCCAATACGCTCAATTGTCTTTACGATCGCGACATCGACCAAATCATGGAGCGCACGCGCACTCGGCCCTTGCCCTCTCGACGGGTACACCCCTGGCACGCCTTGGCGTTTGCAGGTATTTTGGCGGTGATTGCCTTCACCCTGCTAACTGTAGTGGCTAATCTGCTCAGTGCTTTGTTAGCAATGACAGGCATTGTATTCTATGTCTTGGTTTATACCCACTGGTTAAAGCGTCACACAACTCAAAACATTGTTATCGGCGGTGCTGCGGGAGCCATTCCACCTCTGGTCGGTTGGGCAGCCGTTACAGGCGACCTCAGTTGGGCGGCGTGGGTACTTTTCATAATCATCTTTTTCTGGACACCACCTCACTTTTGGGCGCTGGCACTGATGATTCGCCAAGATTATGCCGATGTTAATGTGCCCATGTTGCCAGTGGTAGAGGGCGAAGAGTCCACTGCCCGGCAGATTTGGCTCTACACAGTCCTCTTGATTCCCATTACTATGGTGCTGGTTTATCCCCTAGGCGTGTTGGGAGCGGTCTATGGAGCGATCGCACTGGCACTAGGTATCTGGTTTGCCATCAAAGCATGGATGTTGCGTCAATCTCCTAAGGACTTGGGCTTGGCTCGATCGCTGTTCAAGTCTTCTATCCTATACTTGATGCTACTCTGTGCTGGAATGGTGCTGGACTGCTCACCTCTGGCGCATCAACTCACCCACACTGTTGCCAACTACCTGCACCTCTAGCTGGATAGCATCATAGATACCCTCTCAGGTTGAATTGAGAAACAAACCCAACACCCAAATTCTTCCTAACTGCCCCCCCAGGGCCTAGCCTAGCATTTCTCCCAGACAGGCACCAACGGGTCAACCATAATTGCAGGCCCAACCAATGCAAAGGGTAGGGAAGTAGCATTTTGCTTAATGGATATGGGGTTGGGTATGTTTCCAAATGCACTAGTTTCTTCAGTGATAAATAGGTTAGGTGAGTAGTAGAGCAAAAAGTCCGCACAGGGCAATGCCATCAAATACTCCTGCTCCGCCAATACTCAAAACCCCGGCTGACATCTTCTCAATTTGAGGTAAATGCAATAAATCAGCACCGATCAAAGTTCCTAAAACTCCACCAGCAAAGGCCACGGGGGCTGCACCATTTCCAACAATTAACAATGCCATCAGAGCAGCCGTCAACGGTGCAACTAGGGCATTCATTTGAATACCGATGCCTGGGACAACTTGAGCCGAGAAGTAGCTCATGAAGGTAACAACAGTGGTAACAATTAAAATCGCTAACGGATCGGAACGTGTGAATTCATAGAGAGCCAGCAGAGTTGGAATTAAACCACCGCCTACATTAAGGGCTACGATCGTCCTTTGTTCAATTTTGCGTAAGGGAATGCCCCAAAATCGAGCCATCCACAGATCAGCAAAGTCTGGAATAATTGGCACTTGAGAGACCCGTTCATAGAGTGGAATATTGATTGTGCTGCCTAAAATCACAGCAGCAAATAATAAAAGGGCGATACTAGGAGAGAATCCTAATTTGGCAACGGCAATTTCTACAACATCCAGGGCGACTGCAAACCAGATAAATGGAAACAGCAGCAGGAAAAGTACAAAGAGAAGCAGCGTGACTGGCAAGTAAATCATTGAGAGCATCCATATAACTCAAAAAGGAGGTGGCGTTGCTAAACACAACTATGAATTGACCTCATCTCCAACCCCTTGCCGGAGCTAACACTCTTATTCCCTCTCCTTAGGAGAGGGGCTAGGGTCAAGACTGCAAGCAGCTCAGGCATGAGAATCACACGGCTGTGCAGCAACGCCGATTGGTAATGTGACATTTTAGCCAGGATGGCATTTGATTGGTTACTTGTGTATTATGAGCCAGAAGCACACTGGTGGAGAATAACGTTGCGAACCGCATGGGAAACGGGGTTAGTTTCTCGGCTGCGATCGCAGCCTGACAGGTTATAGGCCCGTTGTTCTTCTTCTACAGCACGGATGTCTTGGTGAAAAACTTGGCGAAAGGTGCCCCAATCCAGCAGGGGATGTAACAGGCGCAGAATCCAGGGCATTCCCCACACATGGCGGAAATAAAAGGTAGAGTGAACCCAAATGCTCTGGGCACCTGTCGGCACATAGGTGACAAACAGGTAAAAGGCACCATCCTCTGACTGGAGGTGAAAATAGGGATACTCATAGGTAATACGGATGTAGTTTTTGCCCCGTTGACCAATCAGTGCTGCCAACAGACGGGGAGCATCTACTTCGTAGCGGGCAACCACAGTACGATCGTCGCTCTCCAGCGACTCTAGCCGAGGATTTGCCCAAGGCTGCTGACTGCGGTGCAGATCTGCATGGAAAAGATCCGTAGCATTTTCTGTCATGTAACTAAAGTGACAATTAACTGCACCTTCCATCGGGATGGGATGATAGCGGCGATCGTGGGCAGGTGGAATCACAGGTAGCGGTCGCTGGTCTGCTAACTCTGGATCTCCAGGAAACGCCCATACCCAGCCGCCATATCGTTTTACTGGGTAAGAACGCAGACAAAACTTGGTGTGCAATGCTGGCATTCCTGGAATCTCAGTGCATTTTCCAGAGTTGGTTTCAAACTTCCAGCCGTGGTAGCCACACACTAGCGTATTGCCCTGTCGTCGTCCAAATTGGCTAAGGCGCACTCGCTTGTGGGGACAAGCATCTTCATAAACGAACACCTGTCCTTGGCGATCTCGCACCACCACTAGCTCCACATCACCAATCGGACTATCGGGGAGAGAGGGCAGATAACACGTGGGTCAAACGGGCGATCGTGCGGTTATTTTCCGCTGGAGTACCAACTGTAATGCGTAAACCGTTGCCAGTATGCCGCACCAAGGTGCCAGACGCTTTAAGCTGTTGGTGAATATCTGTGAGGGAGTGATGAGCATAGTCTGGCTGAAGCCGTACAAACAAAAAGTTGGCATCACTGGGCCAAAGGCGGAGTTGTGGACAGGTAGAAAGGGCTTGGAACAAGCGATCGCGCTCTTTTAGTAATTCTGGGATCACGGCTAACAGGGTTTGTCGCTGGCTTAGGGCTAACTGAGCAGCAACTTGGGTTGTACTAGGGAGGTTGTAGGGCAGGCGAATCTTTTCTAGCGCCGCAATTAAGGCTGGATGGCCAATGGCATAGCCAATGCGATGGGCTGCGAGGCGAAACGCCTTAGAGAAAGTCCGCAACACAGCCCAGTTGGGATGCTGGATCAGTTCACCAACTACCGTTTGTTGGCTAAACTCAAAATACGCCTCGTCAATCACAACTAAGATGTGACTAGGCAGTGTGCGTAACCATTCCAACTCTGTAGGCGTGAGTGCATTGGCGGTTGGGGAATTGGGATGCACCACAAACATGGCTCGAATGGGGGGATTTTGGGTGTTGGTGATCGCTGACTCTGCCTCAGCTAGATTCATTTCAAAGGTAACAGGCGATCGTCCCACTGTGATTACCGGAATGCCCAAGCCTTGAGCCTCGATCGCATACATCGAAAAGGTTGGCTCTGCCACTAGGATTGCCCCCTCACCCCTTAGACAGGTAGCAATCAGCAGCGATCGAATTAGTTCATCAGAGCCATTGCCAACGGAGATCATGTCGGGAGGAATAACCACCGCTTGAGTCACAGTTTCACTGACATAGGTCGCGATCGCCTGCTTCAGTGCCTGGTGCTCCCCGTCAGGATACCGATTGGACTGTATCTGTTGTTGATAAAGCCAGCCTAACTTTTGCTTTAGATCCTCTGGCAGGTCATAGGGATTTTCGTTGGTGTCTAAGTGATCCAAGACAACCTCGGCAGCTAGGGCTGTGTCGTAGCCGCTGGGATGGGGACTGTAGGCACGAAAGGCAGCTAAATCTGAGCGAATGAACTCTAACATGGGTGCTATTTCTCCTGAGATCTGCCCCAGCGCAGGTAACTGAGAACGATCGCGGCAGTTCCTACCTGCAATGTCAGAAATGATAGATAGCTCTTCAGCCAAAAATTCAGAGGCAGCGCATCTACCCCCAGAGAAACGGCTGGGAAAACAGCTAGCCCCCCCGCCATTAACACCACTAACAATAATCCTTTGCGCTTAACTGTCTGCATAGTAGGGATGCCTACCTCGGTTGCTATGCTGTAGCCTCTCTAATTTAGCACCGATAACCCTTGAAGCAGATGAGTCAAGGGGGCATTGGCGATCGCAAGCTGCAATTCCCCAGAGCTAGCCCAGTACCAGAGACGACTGAGGTAATAAACCCCCACCGCGATTGCAAACCCCACTTGCCAGCGTTGATCCATCAGTAAGCGTGTGTAAGCTGTACTAATGGGTCGCCCCACTCGCAACTCCCAGAGACAGTGGCCGATCGCACCCAAAAATACCAAAAACACTAATGGCCCGAATAGGTGCTCTGTTATAGCATGGACAAAATCCCCGTGGGCAAGCGCCAAGAACGATCGGGTCATACCACAGGTAGGACAGGGGATCCCTGTAAAATAACGAAACGGGCAAGGAGGCAGAGGTAGCACAACCCCAACAACATACAGCCACGCAATTAGAATAGGAGTAGTAGCAATTGCAACAATGCTAGCCCTTACCCATCGCCCAGCAACGGTTAATTCTAGACCTACAGCCTTGCCCATAACACACGCTCGAGTGTAGTCCAGCCTAATCCAGTGTAACCCAGCAACCTAGATTTACAGCCAACCTTTCTTATTGTTAATGTAAGTGTTAGCAAATTCCTCATCAGATTTGGTGAGGTAGGTAATCCCCTCAATAATACCCAGAATACTCATCACAGTTGCGCCAATCCCACAAGTTAAAAGAGACACCGCTATCATGATGATGCCTTCCGTGGTGTAACCCAAAATAAACTTATGAACACCAAATGCGCCTACTAAAATGCCACAGATACCAGCCACAGTTTTTTTGCTGTTGATATCCCCAGAACTTCCGTTGGTCATGTTTAAATGCTCTCCAGTTTGAGATTAACCTAGTAGTTAGCATAGCCAGCGATCGCTACATCGATTACCCAGCTTCACATTTCGCCATATCAGAGTTAAGTTCCGATTAACGGGCGGATAACGCACTAACAAGTCCGATGATAAATCCACCAATGAAGGCCAGAATAATCAGTACAATCTGGAACGTATACAAATTTCTCAGTTCCCCCAAAGCAGCCATCAGGTTTTCAATATCCCGTCCTTCTGTTTCAACAATCAGCTTGAAGGACTTGGCTGCTCGCATTGTTAGCAACCCAACTACTGCATTGGTAATCCCTTGCACTGCTCCTAGGAGGCCACCTCTAGCAACAGCAGCCAGACCAGCTAGAATTCCTAAAATGCCAACAACCAGCATGATGATACTAAACAGGTTCATCTTGCCAGATAAATCGCGAATTAGCTCATTTTGGGAGTCGCTAAACTCATATTCCTGGTTTTCCATATCCATGCCCTTGTTGTAAGGTTGACACCACTTATTTAACAGGTTTTGCCCAGGTTTAACAGGTTTTGTCCAGGCTTTTCCATATAGCGTGATTGCGCAACCTGTTGAGTAATCGTCACCAATCACTCACACGTTCATCATCCATCCCCAGACAGTAAGCGGTACAATCAACCACGATTAGTCATTCGTCAGATGACAGATGACAATCAGTCCTGTTATTACATTGCCTATGCCTCGCCGTAACGACCTCCGCAAGATTCTGATAATTGGCTCTGGCCCGATCGTCATTGGGCAAGCTTGTGAATTTGACTATTCTGGCACCCAAGCCTGTAAGGCGCTGCGGGAAGAGGGATACGAAGTTGTGCTGGTAAATTCCAACCCTGCCAGTATCATGACAGATCCAGAAATTGCTCACCGCACCTATATCGAACCCCTCACGCCTTACATTTTGGAGCAGGTCATTGCTGCTGAACGTCCTGATGCCCTGTTGCCTACTATGGGTGGTCAGACCGCGCTGAACTTAGCCAAGACGTTAGCTGAAACGGGAGTGCTAGACAAGTATGGTGTGGAGTTAATTGGTGCTAAGTTGCCTGCCATCAACATGGCAGAAGACCGCAAGCTGTTCAAGGAAGCCATGGAGCGGATTGGGATTGGTGTTTGCCCTTCTGGTTTAGCAGAAACCATGACCGAAGCACGGGAGGTAGCTCAACGGATTGGCTCCTTTCCGGTCATCATTCGTCCTGCCTTTACCCTAGGGGGAACAGGCGGTGGTATTGCTTACAACCCCGAAGAATTTGAACAGATTGCCCAGTCAGGGTTGGATGCTAGCCCGGTATCTCAAATTTTGATTGAGCAGTCGCTTCTGGGGTGGAAGGAGTATGAACTGGAAGTGATGCGAGATTTGGCAGATAATGTGGTAATTATTTGCTCGATCGAAAATCTGGATCCAATGGGCGTGCA
Organism: Cyanobacteriota bacterium; assembly: GCA_025054735.1. Classification (NCBI taxonomy): domain Bacteria; kingdom Bacillati; phylum Cyanobacteriota; species Cyanobacteriota bacterium. Next base: position 14,656 of record JANWZG010000032.1, read on the forward strand.
CACCGGTGACTCAATCACCGTTGCCCCTGCCCAGACCTTGACTGACAAAGAATATCAGCGGTTGCGGGATGCTTCCATCAAGATTATTCGGGAAATTGGGGTAGAAACAGGCGGATCTAACATTCAGTTTGCTGTCAACCCTCTCAACGGGGATGTGATCGTCATTGAAATGAATCCCCGTGTTTCCCGGAGTTCTGCCTTGGCCTCCAAAGCCACAGGATTTCCGATCGCTAAGTTTGCCGCCAAGCTAGCTGTAGGCTATACCCTAGACGAAATCCCCAACGACATTACTAAGAAAACACCAGCATCCTTTGAACCCACCATCGACTATGTAGTTACCAAGATACCCCGCTTCGCCTTTGAAAAATTTCCCAACTCTGAACCTGTGCTGACTACCCAGATGAAGTCTGTAGGGGAAGCTATGGGCATTGGGCGCACCTTTCAAGAGTCCTTTCAGAAGGCACTGCGCTCCCTAGAAACTGGACGAGCAGGCTGGGGTTGCGATCGTCCTGAAAAACTTCCTAGCTTGGAGCAGATTCGTGCTGGATTGCGTACCCCTAACCCAGAGCGCATCTTTACCCTACGCCATGCCATGCTGCTGGGAATGACCATCGACGAAATCTATGAGTTAACTGGCATCGATCGCTGGTTTTTGGGTAAATTACAGGGTTTGCTAGATACCGAGAAAAGCCTCAAACGCACAGCGCTGACGAGTCTAACAGCAGATATGCTGATGGCGATTAAACAACAGGGGTTCAGCGATCGACAGATCGCCTTCGCCACCAAAACCAGCGAAGATGAGGTGCGCGCTTACCGTAAGCAAC
>JANWZG010000033.1 GCA_025054735.1 Cyanobacteriota bacterium
ATCCTCAACGTCAAGTTTTTACTGATTTCATTGCTCGGATCGTGCAGCATGAGTGTGATCATTTGCAGGGGCGAGTGTTTTTGGATCGAGTTGAAAGCCATCGTGACCTGATTACAGAGTCAGCTTATCAACAGCTCATTCAAGCTGCTGCCCCAGCAACTTAAGGAGGCCAAATGATGGGATTGGGTATAGTATCAATCGCAAAGCTGGTCACAAAACTGCTCAGCCTTTTGCTCATTCTAGCGTTAGCTTGGGTTTGGGTTCTCTTAGCCGCAACTCCCGCCCTAGCAGCAGATACCGTAAATTACAACCATGCTGATTTAGAACACCAAAATCTGGCGAATGCTGACCTTGCTGGCAAGACCTTTGTTTCTGCATCCATGCGAGGGGTTGACCTGCATGGTGCAATTTTAACCAATGCTATTTTCACCAAGGCAGTGCTCTTGGATGCCAATTTGTCAGGAGCAGACCTGTCAGGGGCACTGATGGATCGTGTATTCCTTGTGGGTGCTGATCTCACCAATGCCATTTTGCAAGAGGCAAATTTTGCCCGCACTAGCTTTCAAGATGTCACGATTACGGGGGCTGATTTTACTGATGCGATCATCGATCGCTATGAAGTAAACCGCCTGTGTCAGCGAGCCGAGGGCATCAATCCGGTTACTGGTATTGCAACTCGCGACAGCTTGGGCTGCCCTTCATAGAAGCGCAGATGACCGCCACTTGCCCCTACTGCTCGTATTTGGAAGCATGGGCCTGGAGCAAACTGCTGACTTGATTCAAAATTTCGTCGCCTACTTTGCCCAACACTTGACGTTCTGGGAAAAATTCAGGACGATCTAAGCTGCGAGCAATCGCTTCGTTAACTTGCTGGGCAATGATGCCGCTCATTTCCTCTTGGGCGTGCTTCCGTTGATAAGCTGCTCCTTCTTCTGTAGTAGCGTAGAGGGGTGGCAAGCGGTTAAGGGCATAGGCTGCAATATCACCCAGGTCTAATGTGCAATTGCTAGTAGCCTCAATTTCAGCAACACGGGCAATGGCTTCTGTCAGCACCAACTCTTCCATTACGTTAATGAATTGCTTACGGGGTACTGCAACTACATCACCAGTCAGCAATGACCCCATCAGCCGATCAAGAGCCATATACTCCTCAATAGACAGCTCTGAGGCAGTATCGCAAATACGACCGACTTCTGCCTCCATCGCAGGGGTCAAATATCCATCTTTAAGAGCCTGTTCAACAATTTTTTCGATACTCATCATATTCCCTCTGTATTTGCTGGCACTATCTTGCATGATCTTTTGCTAGAGATGTCGTGCTCATGCCTAGAACTCTACTTATCTTTATACTTCCCATATCTTCCGGCTGCTTATATAAACTAAGACCTCCTTGCACAGAGATTCCCTAACCTATGTTCAGAGTTTTACATCTATAAACATTCCCCAAACCCGTAGTGTCACTCAAACCCACGATCGCGCCATGGGGCTGGGTCTATGCTAACCCCGTTGACATACAATCCCCAGTGCAAGTGAGGCCCTGTCACAGCACCTGTTGACCCGATCGTGCCAATGACCTGTCCAGGTTGCACAAAGTCTCCTTCCTTAACCCGAATGCTATTCAAGTGTAAGAAAATACTAGTTACACCCTGGCCATGATCTACACCAACAGTGTTACCGTGGACTTCAAATCCCTGAGACTCATAGCCAACTAACGCCACCCGTCCAGCAGCGGGAGACACAACTGGCGAACCAGCACCTGCTCCATAGTCTACGCCTCGGTGGTAATAGTCATGAGCAAACACGCCATTATAGTAACGACGAATGCCATAGCCAGCCGTAATTGGGCCACTGCTAGGGCGTAACAGTTTGCCATTCCAGAATTTGTCTGGGGTCACAAGTTGCTTGAATATAGCTACGCGATCGAACTCATAATCAGTCCCCAAGTCACTCTTGCCAGGAGGCAACCAGATATGCTGCACAGGGAACGATCGTGCCTTTAGTTGCAGCGCAATGTTGCGAGTGTCTATGCCATCAGTAACGACCAGTCGCAAAACTCGTGGTTTATCTAGAGGGCTAGAAGGAACAAGGGCGCGAAACCGATTGCCGCCGATGGGGAAGGTAGGATAGGTCGTTTGGTCGATCGTTACGGTTGGTGTTACCGTAGGCGTGTGAGCTGGCTGTAGAATCACCGAGATTGTATCTCCTAAGCGAGGAGCAAGTGGTGTAATTGTAAATTGCAACCCTTGGGCAGGACGACTTAGTACTATAGCGACCACTGTTGCTAGCAGTACTGCTATCCAAGTCATCTTAGGCCAAGTCAGCTTTGGTTTGCGCCAGAACCGTGCGATCGCATCATGCAGTGTCAAGGAGATCATATCGATAAGGAGATCGTATCGAGCTTGTGAGCTTATGTAGCCTTGTCAACAGTTCAATCTGCTGAGTAACAGAGAATTCATTTATTCTCCTACTTCTGCCCCATTTGGTACAGTCAGGGCAAAACGTTTCTACACTAAAAATTTTTCTGCACAGCGCACAAAGATTTCAACACCCATCCCCAGGGCAGTTTCATCAAAGTCAAATCGAGGATGATGGTGAGGGTAGGCTAGATTTTTGTTGGGGTTGGCAGAACCTAGAAAGAAATAGCAACCTGGCACTTCTTGAAGGAAGAAGGACATGTCTTCACCGCCCATGGTTTGACATTCAGGCACAATGCCCGCAGGAGTCTCAACAACCGTTTCTGCTACTGATCGCACCAACGCTGCCATCCCTGCATCGTTAATCACGGGTGGATATAGCCCCCAATAGTCCAAGTGGTAGGTTGCACCATGGCTATCACAAATGCCCCGAATCACTTGCTCAATCCGCTGGTGGAAAAATCCCTGCAACGCTGGGTTGAAATAGCGAACTGTCCCTCGCATGAAGGCACTGTCAGCAATCACATTCTCAGCAGTGCCAGCATGTAACTCTCCCACGGTCACTACGGCTGCATCAATTGGGTCAACATTACGAGCTACAATCGTCTGTAAAGCATTGACAATCTGGGCTGCAACCACAATGGAATCTACTGTCTGGTGGGGCATGGCTCCGTGCCCTCCTTTGCCTTGAATAGTACACCGAAACAGTTCTACGGCTGCCATCAGTGCCCCTGCTCGAACGCCCACTGTGCCCAACGGTAAAACATTCCATAGATGCAAGCCAATAATGGCATCCACGTCTGGGTTTCGTAACACCCCAGCCTCAATCATGGGCTTAGCACCTCCAGGTCCTTCTTCAGCAGGTTGAAAGATGATCTTGACCGTGCCTCGAAAATCTTGCCGATGGCGCGCTAGGTAGTAGGCAGTTCCGAGGGCGATCGCGACATGCCCGTCATGTCCACAAGCGTGCATTTTGCCCTCATGTTGTGACCGATAGGGCACTTCATTTTCTTCATGAATGGGCAGTGCATCCATATCTGCTCGAATTGCCAATACCTTGCCGGGCTGTGTGCCAGCGATCGTTGCTACAATGCCAGTCTGGGCAATCCCCGCCTTGTAATCAAGACCCCAAGCCTCTAGCTGTCGAGTGATATACTCAGCCGTCATCTGCTCCCGAAACCCTAGCTCTGGAAACTGATGTAAGTGTCTGCGCCAAGTCACTAACTGAGGTTGCAAGGCACGAATTTCCAGCCGGATATGGGCTAGATCAGACATGATTGAGCTAGGCAATGTTGATAGCATGGAAACTCCAAATCAGTTAGTAAATGCAGATAAGTAACTATTCACAGGCTTGGTCATAGCTTTAGTATATCTATCCAAGGAAGGCCACTGATTGTTGGGCACCCAGCCAAGTTTGGGTCAGCTCCATCTAGTGAAGCGGGACTTCTATGATCGGCTGCCATTGTAGGCTGCATGGGAGACGCAGCACCACATGCGGGTGTAGATGTCAAACAGGTATAGATGCCAAAAAAGAGGGAGACTAGCTATCCCCCTCTTACGGCAGTTATTTGGTTAAACCCATAACAACCACTCAAACAACTTAGCCATTGAAGTGAATACCACGATAGGTCAGCTCGTGGGTTTGCTCCTGAACAGGAGACTTCTTAACATTACGAAACGTGACAGCATGACCACGATACTTACCAGTCAATGCAGCACCGCTCATTTCTACGGAAGCTGACTCGTTGCAGTCATAGTTCAGGCCACGATAGGTGAGTTTCATAGTAGTAGCTCCTTGATTGAGAGTAAAGACTGTTAAGAGCAGAGACAGGGCTAACGGCTAACCCATTAGCGACAAGCATTAGCGATAGAAAAGTTAGAAATGATTTCGTAAGACAATCATTTTTCATTTCTGTATTCAGTTTTACAGTTTTTCAGGAAAAAGTCAAACCCCTAGAATTGATTTTTATGAAAAGTTCAGGATTCCGTCGCTATTTGTTGGCGAAATCCTTGTCAAAAGGGGATTTTAGGCTATAAACACTCTGTCGAGCACTTTATTTGTTGTCAAGCTTTCTTGATATTAAGCACAATTATGGGTTCTGGTCAGTGGCAGACGTTGAACTCTCTTGCTTTATCGTCATTCCAGATTAGACAGAGACATTCGTAGCCCCTCTCCTTCGCTTTGGAAGAGCAATTGGCGTGAGGGCAACTGTTTCAACCTAAATTGAAACAACTATAGTTTCTAGAGTTCAGGCTACGGATTTTTTTCTGTGTTGGACATGGCTAGCTGAACCGCACGCTGACTAGCTTCTTGATAAATTGCTGTCAACTTTGTCATAGCTGAGGTAACTGCAACTTTGGTTTGGGTTGTTGCTCCAGTGACCTCTGGTTTTAGTGGAATAGGGCCTAGCACATCTAGCACAGTCTCTGAGGTAGGAGGTGGAGTAATAACCACGAGGGATGGCTCTAGTTGCTGGTCATAGTTCCAAAATGTTACTGGATCAACCACCAGTCCCAACCCTGAGGAGGATGGTTCCTGAATATGTCCTTCGGAGACGACATCATCAGCTTCTTGGGTTTTGACTTGTTCACCACGAATTTGGCGCAGGGCAGCAATAATCTGGTCTCGGCTGCGTCCTCGTAATTGAAACAGTACAAAGGGATCTGCTCCAAACCGATCGCCTAGCAGATAATAGACCGCGCCAATATGCTTGCAGGGATTTGCTTTATCTGGACAGCTACATCGGCTATGGATGTCTGATCGAGTCAGAGGAAATAGGCTCAGCCCGTTAGCAGTGAATACTTCCTCAATCTCACGGGGCATCTCGCCTGCTAACAACTTTGCGGCAAACACTGCCCGTCCTGCCATAGCTTCTATGACGTTTTGCCACTCGTCATCACTAAACGACTGCAACGATATTGAGACCGTGTAGGGTTGCGGCGCAGTTCCCTGCACCTTGGCAATAATTTTGTTGCCCTCGAAGTCCAGCTTTAAGACGTTTCCCTGCCGGGCATAGTTGTGGGCACGCGCCGATCGCAGGGTACGCCCAAAGGATGCTAGGGCATCTAGCCACCGCTCTTTCCACCATTCCTGCTCAGTTGCGTGATTAGTCATCGATCGTTGGTCATTGTGGGATGCGTGGGAGTGGAATAGGAACAGCAGGATCAGAAACTATCCCTGACGGCCTATGGTTACTAGCCAGTGAAGATTAGCTCCATACCTTCACCGCTACCCACTCTTCTCATAGGGGTGAATACCCTAGATGAACATGCTATCAGGCATTTTACTGTTGATTACTGTTGGGTGCTGGTTCATTTGACATTGGCTCGCTAGGTACTGGTTCACTAGATGCTGGTTCATCACTAGTTTCACCTGACAGTGGTGTCAAAGGAGGAAGGTTGTCAGCAGCAACGACTGGCTCAGGCTTAAGGTCTAGAGCTTTATCTATATCCTTGACACGACGAATCGGAAAATTGGCAATGAGTGCGGTTGATCGCTGCTTGCTCTCTAGGGAAAATTCCATGTTGTCGTTGTCAATTTCAACATAGCGCGAAATGATTTCTAGAATCTCGCGTTGCATTTTTTCCATCACAGCAGGTGTCAAGTCAGCCCGATCGTGGGCTAGTACAAGCCGCAGACGGCGTTTTACCTCATCTCGGCTGTTTATCTCTCCCCAGTGGGGAACCAACGACTCGATCAACCTAGCGATTATGGAAAATACATTCATTGGACATAGGTTAAGTAGAAAAGTTGAGCCTCGATGGGCTTAAATTTGAAAACACTAGAGCAGACACTCAGTTAGCAGATTAGCTATCGACCATTGATAGCACGAGACTATAGCCTCACAAAATTTTTGCTCCCAACAGCTTTTTCAGCTTAGAAAAAATACCATCACGGTTAGCTGTCAAGTCTAAAAATTCCACTCGTTCCCCTTCTAACCGCCGCACAATATTGCTAAAGGCTAGCCCTGCTAAAGATGGATGTTCTGCCAACACTAAAGGCTCTCCCCGGTTGGTAGACACAATCACCTGCTCATCGTCAGGAATGATGCCAATTAAGGGAATGGCTAGAATTTCTTGGACATCTTCAACAGACATCATGTCGTTTGCCTTTACCATTGCTGGACGCAAACGATTCACAATTAGGTGTACCCGACGAATACCATTGGCCTCTAGCAAGCCCACTACACGATCGGCATCGCGCACGGCTGAAATTTCTGGTGTGGTCACCACAAGAGCCTCCTGAGCAGCGGCGATCGCATTCTGGAATCCCATTTCAATTCCGGCTGGGCTGTCTATCAACACATAGTCAAAGGCTTGGGTCAAGGCATTGATTAGCCGCTTCATCTGGGCAGGGGTAACAGCATCCTTGGTGCGATTTTGAGCCGCTGGCAGCAACACCAAGCCATTCTGTCGCTTGTCTTTAACTAGTGCTTGCTCTAGGCGACATTGCCCTGCCAACACTTCCACCGCCGTATAGACAATGCGATTTTCTAAGCCCAGCAGCAAATCGAGATTACGCAACCCGAAATCGGCATCCACGACCACAACCCTGCGGCCCCGCTGGGCAAGCGCCATGCCTAAGTTAGCCGTGCAGGTGGTTTTTCCCACCCCTCCCTTACCAGATGTAACGACAATAACGCGACTCATGAAGCTGTGATGTTAAGAAACTGTAGTGTTACGGTCTAGACTTGACTAATAATATGTCGGACTAGAATTTTTGGCATTGCTCATCTTAGCCTTTGAACCACACCCTATGCAAATTCATCGACTCCCTGCTCTTCGTGATAACTATATTTTCCTATTACACGATCCCAAAACTGGAACAGCAACTGTGGTTGATCCGGCTGAGCCTGGGCCTGTACTCAGGTGCTTAAAGAACTTAGGCGCGAGGCTGACAGCCATTCTTAACACCCATCACCACGGTGACCATGTAGGTGCCAATTTAGATCTCTTGCAAAGCTTTCCGGAGGCTGTCGTATATGGCGGGGCTGAGGATCGGGGCAGAATTCCTCAGCAGCAGAAGTTTTTGCGGGAGGGCGATCGCATTGTGGTTGCTGATCGCACTGCTGAAGTGCTGTTTGTACCTGGGCATACCCGCGCTCATATTGCCTACTACTTTCCCCCTGTGGCTGCCGAAGCACCAGGCGATTTGTTCTGTGGTGACACATTATTTGCTGGTGGCTGTGGACGCTTGTTTGAGGGCACACCCGCTCAGATGGTGCAGTCACTGAGTAAAATTCGCGCCTTGCCAGACAACACGAGAGTTTGGTGCGCCCATGAGTACACCTTAAGAAATCTAGAATTTGCGGTTACGATCGACCCCCAAAATCCAGACCTTACCATGCGCCTGGCCACTACCCAAGCAGCCCGCCATTGCCATGAACACACAATTCCGTCCACTTTGGGCGTAGAAAAGCTTACTAATCCTTTCCTGCGCTGGGATGCACCTGTGATACAGCAGGCTATGCAGTCCTCTAACGCGGTTGAAACCTTTGCCCGCCTCCGTCGCTTGAAGGATCAGTTCTGATGGCTGACAGTACTCGTAGCAATGTCTTGGGGTGAAGCTTGAGGTAACTGCACCATGACCATGCCTGCCGTCACAACGGCGTACTGTACTCCAGACGAATATCTAGAACTAGAAGTAGATGCAGACGATCGCCACGACTATCAGGATAGAGCAATAGTGAGCATGGCCAGTAGCACGCCAAATCACAATCAAGCAGGTTGAAGAGCACTAGAGTCAACCCTATGGCTATCGCCTGAACCATTTCAGTGGATTGATGGATGCTGACCTTGTGGGTTGTGGCTCTGCTTTGGGCGGTGGAGAGTCCCGTTTTAGCAAGCCCTTGGGTGCCTTGAAATCCAGCAGCAACACCACCCGGGTACGATCGCCGTAATTCCAAGCTTCATGTTCAACGGTGTCATCAAACACAATGCACTTTCCCTCTTGCCAGGTGCGAGTTTCATTTCCCACTCGAATGCCACAATTTTCAGGCACTGTTAATCCCATGTGGCAGCGCAGCAGTCCATCATCGTAACCAGTATGGGGGGCAATATGAGTACCTGGTGTTAGAGACGAAAAGCCCGCCGTTACTAAGCCTGGAATTTTGTTGACGAGTCGGGTAGTTTCTGGACAGAGTTTGCAATTCTTGCCCAGCTTCACACCAAAGGCATAGAGACCAAAAGCATCCCAGCCTTGGCCGTACAGGTATTTTTCAGGCCAAGGAATAAAGTCTTGTTCGTGCAGTTGATTCAGTTCTTGGCGAATCAGGTGCCAGTTAGTTTCTAAATCAGCAACAAACCCAAACAATGATGGATCGTAAAACATAAAGTTACAGCTTGTCACACAAGTTATTAAATCAAGATTTCATCATAAATCCAAGGACTGTCTCCATACTTGGGGTTGACAAAAGTTATGAACATCGGCAATCACTTGACTCCAACTCTGGACTAGAGACTCTAGGATCCGATCGCCCTTCTCTGGCGTTGCCACTGTAGCGTCTCCTAGAACCCCGCTACGGCTTAGATCACGGGTCACCCATGCAAACGGCAATGCCCCCTCCATACTCAACAGGCTGTTGTTTGGTAAGCCCTGGGGATACTCGGTCACAGCCCGTTCCATATGTACTTGCTCTGGCAAGATGGCTAACATTAGGCTAGTTTCAGCATCTCCAGCATGGATCCCTAGCCGCAGCTCTTGAGGTGTCAGCAACTCAGCCGCTACATGGGGTGCCCGCCAGACGAAGTGAGGGAATACTAGTAAATCGTCATAGCGTTGGTGTAGGTCACGGGCAGCAATATCAAGAATTTGAGGTTGTCCTCCATGACCATTTACTAACACCCACTTGCGAAAGCCAGCACGGTACAGGCTCTCTCCAATTTCCATGAGAGTTGCCAGCAACGTAGTGGCTGTCAGTGTAATCGTACCGGGAAAGTGGCTATGCTCGTTAGATTTGCCATAGCAAAGGGTAGGTAAGGCATAGGCTGGAATCAGGGGATCAAGCTGTTGCAGGGCTTTGCCGACAACGGCTGTGGCGATCGCTGCATCTACGACTAGGGGCAGGTGAGGCCCATGTTGCTCGATCGCCCCCATGGGTTGCACAATCACTACGTTTGCTTTGTCAGGCATAGCTTGGATATCTGTCCAGGTCAGATAGGGAAAGAAGCGATCGGCGGGAATAAATCCATGCATCATAAATAGTCAGTCATGTGGTTGGTTATTGATCATGGGCCTGTTAGGCTCAAGCTTCCGTTGTGTTATCCTCTTGCAATACCTGAGCCAGCCAGTTTTCTGGAATCGCAGCTTGCTGACTGAGATGGCGTTGACAGCGGATCGCATAGGGACAAGAGGAACATAGCCCAAATGATTCTGGCACCTGCGGCAACTCTATTCCGTGTTGAAACTGTTGTAACCACGCTGTGAGCTGGGTCAACAGTTCAGTCAAGGTTTGTCGAGTTTGATGGTGTTGAGTAGTGCTGTAGGGAAACGTTAGGGATGTAGGCTGGGCATTTTGGGCAGATGACACGAACCAGTAGGTCATAGTAATTTGCTCAGGGGCATAGGCAGTAGTTTCGGCTAAAACATAGGGATAGAGGCGGGTTTGCCAATTGTTGGCCAGACGATCGGCCTGTTGAGGCTGTGGATAGGTTTTCCAGTCCAAGATGTATGCGTGGTGGGGCTGTAGAATCACAAGGTCATAAATCACCGTGAATACATAGTCGTACCCTGCGATCGAGGTCAGCAATGTGCGGCAATGTTCAGCATCACGAGTGCTGAGCGTAGTGGTAGGGTCATCACTGACATCCCGTATATGATGCAATACCGTGTTAATGGCAGTTTGTAACTGGGGATACTCAGTCAGTAAGGGTGCAATTGACAACCCTAATTCCTGTTGCTGCATGAGTAGGTGAAACTGATTGCCCCATGCTATTCGTGCCTGTTGATCAGGCGAGACAGGAGCTTCTAGATGCTCTAGGTAGCTGTATTGAAACTTACGCGGACAAAGGGACAATAGGTTCAGGTAGCCTTGCGATAGATAAATCATCAGCAATCATAATTGCATTGTTGCTCAGTGATAACCGGCTAAACCCTAGTCAACACGAATACACTGCCTTCATTACCACGCCCAATTCGTAGATCCCGGTCTAGGTAGGTAATATCTAGCCATCCTTGCTGGTTGCGGTTTTGAATGCGGCTATCGATCGCACGAAAGGTCTGGCCTTGTTCAATGTGCTGAATAAATGTCTGGGGAGACTGATACCCAATCAGCCGCTGTAGCCCAACAATAGCGCGATCGAACATCACTGAAACTCGTTTCTCTGATTCCACCGTAAAACCAGCGGTAACGCTGATCAGGCCCTCTAGGAATGGCAAGCCATAAACTTCGGCGATGTTATAGATGCGCTGCTGCTGGACGCGAATACATTGGTAAACCTGACCTAAGCTCACAAGCGGAAGGCGATTAATCCCTAACAGTCCTTTGCTTGTGGTGTAGCGCAGTTGCCAATCTCCATTCAACAGGTCAGCCGCTTCCGTAGGACGAGGTGTAGGGTTTCGCTCTTCTAGGCGGGCGATCGCCGCTAATACTGCCTGTTTCTCAATTTCGGTCGCAAGGATGCCACGATTTTTCCCTGCGATCGCCTCCATTAATTCTGCTTTGCCCAGCATATCTGTCTACTTCATGCAATATCCATGTCAATGGTAAACTTCTGAAGACGTTAGAATACAGAATCTGTAGAATTTCATAGCTAGGGCTAGATTGTCTTGATTATCCTAGCTTTGCAGACATGTTTTTCTTATCACGTTGAGACTTGTTAACTGCCATGTATAATCCTTCTCTAACTCAAGTACCTCGCCGTCAAGGCGCACCTATCATTCCCATCCAGCACGAGTCTTCCATTTTAAAGTGGCTAGAAAGCAGTGGCCGACTGATTTCGCGTGAACTGCAAGATGTGGACTACCTGGATAGCGAGGAAGAAATTGCGGACTTGATGTCGAGTGACGAGTCTGGCTACGAATTGGATGATGACGAAGAGGATATGCTTGATCTGGATGAGTAAGCTATAGATTTTAATGCTATAACTTGCGTCTTACCCTGATTGAGACGATAAGGCTGAGAAAGGTGTGAGCTGTAGAGCTTGACTTCAGGATTGGATGCCAAAACTGTCGGCTGGTTGTTACTGGACATCAGTTATGGCACTATTAAGCGACTGCCTCAATAGTTGCCTTGGTCTTGGTAACGTCCTGATGTAGGTGGCGTGTAGTGTGAGGAGTGAGGCTGGTGGATGCTAAGTACTTTGGATATGCTGTAAAACTGACGGGCTTGCGCTTGTTTCTGGTGCTGTGGATAGGATTAATCAGTTCTGCTATCCTCCTAGACTGGGCAGCAGGGCGGCAAAGCTATCACATGGGTTCACTGGCACTGCCGATGATTCTCTGTGCCGTTTTGTCTAGCGGTTTGGGATTTTGGGCTGTGCCCCTGCTTCGGCGATTGAAAATGGGGCAGTTCATTCGAGAAGATGGCCCTAAAGCTCATCTCAAAAAGGCTGGAACTCCAACTATGGGTGGAATTTTTGTAGTTCCTGTTGGAGTTTTAGTGGCGATCGTGGGTACCGGCTTTGCACCTACAGTAGTTGCTGCTGGGTTAATGACGCTGGCTTATGGAATGATTGGCTGGCTTGATGACTGGCAAATCTTGGTTAAGAAGAATAACAAAGGCATCTCACCCCGGATGAAGTTAGGGCTGCAAATTCTCTTTGCAGTTCTGTTTTGTTGGTGGGCATATAGCACCCAGCCTGCTGACCTGACAACCATAGCATTGCCATTTGGGCTATCTCTGCCCGTAGGTCTGTGCTTCTGGGTAGTGGCTGGGTTTGCTCTAGTTGCTGAGAGCAATGCTACCAACCTAACCGATGGGGTCGATGGCTTGGCAGCCGGGGTAGGCGCGATCGTCTTCCTAGGCCTAGGTGCTGCCATTGCCTCAGTTTCTCCTGACTTGATGGTGTTCGCTGCTTGCATGGCTGGCAGCTATTTAGGGTTCCTAGTGCACAATCACAATCCGGCACGAGTGTTTATGGGTGATACTGGCTCTCTGGCCATGGGCGGTGCCTTGGGCGCGATCGCCATTCTGACCAACAGTTTGTGGATGTTAGTCTTGGCTGGGATCATCTTTGTGGCCGAAACACTCTCCGTTGTTGCCCAGGTGTCTTACTACAAAGCTACCAAGGGGCCTGATGGCATTGGCAAGCGACTATTGCGCATGGCCCCCCTCCACCATCACTTCGAGCTATCTGGTTGGCACGAAACTAAAGTTGTTGGTGTGTTTTATCTAGTGACTGCCATGTTGACGATCGTGACGTTGCTCATCAAGCTTGCTTAGCTCGTAGCCATCTGGATAGCCCTAAAAAGTAATGATTTTCTGGGAAAGGGGTGTTGGGGACGTTCCCTTGGAAGGGGGTTAGCCCTCCTTGACCTCCACTTCAACCATTACTTCTTTATCACTACCACCATCTAAATCAGCAGTGGTGATACTATGCAACTTGTCCATAGCTAGCCATAGGAATTGTTATGGAAATTGTTCACAACAAACATTAGTAACGTCCCTAACAATTGTGTAGAGTGGTATGGACAAATTGCCCCACTATTCACCTGTATTCAGTCATGCCTGATTTTTCCTCACCCGTTTCGGTTATGTCAGCGATCGCTGCACGTTCTCTGCCGCTGTTGGCAACTGCTGCTGATATGAGCGCTAGCTCAGAGGTAGAGCCAGTTAACAAGTCAATTGTCCTTGCAGGTGTGCTACTTAGCCTTGTGGTCATTTACTTGGCTAGCAAGGTGGGCGGTGAACTTTGCACCCGGTTGAATTTGCCACCTGTTTTAGGTGAACTCCTCGGCGGAGTTGTGGTTGGCATATCAGCCCTGCATTTACTCGTGTCACCTGAAAGTGGTGCTATGGGTGCAGACTCGCTGATCATGGGCTTCTTGGAACGAACGGCTGGCTTAAGCCCTGCTGCATTACAAGCCACTTTTGAGGCCCAGAGTGAAGTAGTTTCTGTCTTGGCTGAGCTAGGAGTAATCATTCTTCTGTTTGAAATTGGTCTGGAGTCTGATCTGAAGGAACTGCTTAAAGTAGGAATCCAAGCAACCTTAGTCGCCGTGGTTGGAGTTGCTGTCCCCTTTGCATTGGGCACAACGGGGTTGATTGTGATCTTTCACTTACCGGTAATCCCTTCTGTGTTTGCAGGAGCAGCACTGACTGCAACTAGCATTGGCATCACAGCGCGAGTATTGGCAGAGATTCAACGCCTCACCTCTCCAGAGGGGCAAATCATCATTGGTGCAGCAGTAATTGATGACGTGTTAGGCATCATTGTGCTAGCAGTAGTTGCTAGCTTGGCGAAAACTGGTGAGATTGAAGTTACCAATGTACTTTATCTAATTGTTAGCGCTGGGGCCTTTTTGATTGGTTCAGTGCTGCTAGGACGCTTCCTCAGTCCATTTTTTGTCGGGCTGGTGAAGGAGTTGAAAACCAGAGGGCAGTTGCTGATCACCTCTCTAATTTTTGCCTTTGTGCTGTCTTACATCGGTGCAGTAATTCAGCTAGAAGCTATTCTGGGGGCATTTACGGCTGGGCTTGTGTTAGCAGAAACCGAGTTCCGAAAAGAGCTGGAAGAGCAGGTGCTGCCGATCGCCGATATGCTAGTACCCATCTTTTTTGTTACCGTTGGTGCTAGCACCGATGTTAGTGTGCTCAATCCATTTGTGCCTGCCAACCGTGAAGGCTTGATTACAGCTAGTTTCCTAGTTGCAGTTGCTATTATCGGTAAAGTCGTCACAGGCTTAGCTGTATTTGGAAAACCAGGGATCAATCGACTGGCGATTGGAGTCGGTATGATTCCTAGGGGTGAAGTAGGCCTAGTGTTTGTGGGGGTAGGTAGCGCCAGTGGCGTGCTGAGCAAGCCCCTAGAAGCTGCCATCATCGTCATGGTAATTTTGACCACCTTCCTAGCGCCACCCCTACTGCGGCTTGTATTTCCTGACCAACCACCAGCTACAGGTACTGAGTCTGCTAGCCTAGATAGCGCTTGAAGCTAGGAGATCGGTTGATGATTCTCGTGATTGATAACTACGACAGTTTCACCTACAACCTAGTGCAATATTTAGGCGAGCTGGGTAGAGAGTTGCCTGTAGCTGCTGAGATTCGGGTATATCGCAACGACCAAATTACCCTCGATGACATTCGTCGGCTTCAGCCTGATGGCATTGTGATTTCCCCAGGCCCAGGTACACCCGATGATGCTGGCATCTCCTTAGCCGTGGTTGAGCAGCTAGGGCCAACGATGCCTATATTAGGGGTTTGCCTAGGGCACCAGAGCATTGGGCAAGTCTTTGGTGGCACGATCGTCAGAGCAGCCGAATTGATGCATGGTAAAACGTCGTTGATCTATCACAACAGCGCGGGAATCTTTCAGGGGTTATCGTCACCGTTTACTGCTACACGCTATCACAGCTTGGTGATTGATAATACCAATCCCCCTGATGCCCTAGAAGTTACAGCCTGGTTAGACGACAATACCATTATGGGTGTGCGTCATCGTGACTATCCTCACATTCAAGGTGTCCAGTTTCACCCTGAAAGCATCTTGACAGACTGTGGTAAGCACCTACTGCGAAATTTCTTGATCTCCTTGCCCCCTAAACCAGCTAGACTAGCGGTTTGACAGCCTGTAGCTGTGTAAGTGCAACTGTTGGGAGTGAAGGGAAGATGATGAAACGTCGATATTTACTGCA
This sequence comes from Cyanobacteriota bacterium, assembly GCA_025054735.1. Lineage (NCBI taxonomy): Bacteria > Bacillati > Cyanobacteriota > Cyanobacteriota bacterium. The sequence goes on from JANWZG010000033.1 coordinate 15,208, forward strand.
ATATG
>JANWZG010000034.1 GCA_025054735.1 Cyanobacteriota bacterium
GATAAATACATACTCAGCGGATCAGTCGTTTTTTCCCCAATCTTAAAGGCCGTAGTAGGAGAAGTCGGCGAAATCAGCACATCTACTTGCTCAAATGCACGTTCAAAGTCTTGCTTAATTAACGTCCGCACCTTTTGGGCCTTGAGATAATAGGCATCGTAGTACCCAGCCGACAATGCATAGGTTCCTAGCATGATGCGGCGCTTGACTTCGCTGCCAAATCCTTCAGCACGGCTGCGGGTATACATGGTAACTAAATCCTCCGCATCCTCTGCCCGATAGCCATACTTTACGCCATCATAACGGGCTAGGTTTGCCGAAGCCTCTGAACACGCAATAATGTAATAGGTGGGGAGTCCATAGTTAAAACTAGGACAGGACACAACCTGAATCTCAGCACCAAGGTCTTGCAGTTGCTCGATCGCAGTAGTCACCGCCTTTTCGACGCTTGGTGACAGTCCAGAGCCAAAGGTTTCTTTAATAACTCCAATACGACGATAGCTTTTAATCTTAAGGTCAGGACGCAGTGCCTTTTGGTAATCAGGCACAGGCACATTCAAGCTCGTGGAATCGTTAGGATCATAGCCTGCGATCGCCTGCAATAGAATCGCCGTATCTTCTACACTGCGACCAAAGGGGCCGATTTGATCTAGGGAAGAGGCATAGGCGACTAGCCCATAGCGAGACACTCGCCCATAGGTTGGCTTCATGCCCACCACTCCACAAAACGATGCTGGCAGACGGATAGATCCACCCGTATCTGAGCCGAGGGAAACAACACACTCACCCGCAGCCACAGCAGCAGCCGATCCACCAGACGAGCCACCGGGCACACGCTCTAAATCCCAAGGATTTGCTGTCACCTGATAGGCTGAAGTCTCAGTGGAACTACCCATAGCGAACTCATCCATATTGGCCTTGCCAACAATGACGGCACCCGCTGCCTTCAAGCGCTGAGTGACCGTGGATTCGTAGGGTGGTATAAAGTTCTGCAAAATGCGAGATCCACAGGTTGTCGGGATCCCTTGAGTACAGAGGTTATCTTTGACAACGATCGGGATTCCAGCTAACAACCCGACAGTTTGACCAGCAGCAATTTGAGTATCCACTCGCCGCGCTTGATCTAGCGCTTGTTCAGCCGTAACGTGCAGCAAGCTCCGCACTTTGGGTTCTACAGCTTCGATGCGATTTAGGTACTCTTGGGTAAGTTCAACCGCGGATCGCTCTTTATTAACCAACTGTTCATGCAACTCACGAATGGATGCCATGGGCTATCTCTCTGGAACTTATCTGGAAATTCAATAGTGGCTGGAAAGTGGCTGAGACTAGGTGCCATCTTAGCATCCATAGGATTCTGAAAGCATTGCACCTCTACTCTTCAATGCTAACTGTGACATTATGAGGTTCTACAGACTCTGGTGCAGCCTCTTTTTGGAATAAATCTGGATAGGTAGAAAATTTCGGCAAAATTTCTCGAATAAACGCCTCAGCCGCCTTGGATCGATAGCGGTTAGGGTTCAAAATTACAGATAGCGTGCGCTTTACTTCTACTCCTTCAATCTTAGCTCGGTGCATTACGTCCATTTGTAGTTCTTTTTCAATCGCAGAAATAGATACAAACGCTGCTCCTAAGCCAGCTTGCACTGCATTTTTAATTGCTTCGATGGAATTCAGTTCCATTTCTATCGATAGCTGTCTGGTTTCAATACCATGGCGAGACAACACTTGGTCAATCACCTTGCGAATCGTGGATTGTGAATCTAGGGCAATAAATTTTAAGCCGTATAGATCATCCTTCTTGATAAACTCTTGACTAGCTAAGGGGTGAAAAACTGGCATAATTAGTGCAAGTTCATCTTCAGAGTAGGGAATTATTTCTAAGGACTCTTGTAATTCCGAGGGAACTTCACCCCCAATAATCGCTAAATCAATCTGTCCATTGGCAACACTCCACGATGTGCGCCTTGTAGAATGAACTTGGAGTTGCACAGACACATCTGGATACCGCTGACGAAACAGCCCCATCATCCGGGGCAACAGATAGGTGCCCGTGGTTTGACTAGCACCGATGACTAATGTGCCACCCTGAAGATTTTGTAAATCTTCAATTGCTCGACATGTTTCTTGACAAAGGGTGAGGATTTTCTCTCCGTAGCTTAGTAACAGATGACCTGCTTCTGTGAGTTGGGCACGCCGCCCGCCGCGATCGAACAAGGGTACATCCAACTGCCGTTCCAAGTTTTGCACCTGTAAGCTGACTGCAGGTTGGGATACATACAAGCTATCAGCAGCTCGCTTAAAACTTCCCTCGGCAGCAATTGCTTTGAGGATGCGGAGTTGGTCTAAGGTAAAAGGAAGGTCAGACATAAGTGCTATGACTTCACAAGTGCTATGACTATAGAGAGAAAACTGGAATGACCAAACGCCTAATCACCATCCTCACAGGAGGTTGCTCTTACAACACGTTTTGACATAACTTGTAGCAATTGATTGACACTAAGTAAATAAATAATTTTGTAGTTCAATAATTTTTATTTCTCTATGAAACGGGAGGTCATCCAAAATTTTCTCAATCTGCCAGGAGTTGCGGGTGTTGCTCTGATTGACGATCGCTCCCGCCCCTGCTTTTTGGGCATTGACCGAACCCTCAACACTCAACAACGAGATGCGCTGGCCCAAGGAATTCGCCAAGTGCTATCAACGATTCCTCAAGATTTTGAGTCCCTTGAGTTTCAATTCACTAACCATCATCTTTACATCTATAAATTGAACCACAGCATTATTATGCTGGTGTTGGCCTATAGCACTCTAGATTACACCAACTACATCAAGGCGCTACACAGTCTCAAAAATGGCCTAGAAACAGATATTACTCAAGGAGTAGCTACGTTTCGGCTACTTGCAAGTGAAATTACCCTTTCTGGCCAACAATTTGCCCGCAAGCTTAGCAAAGAAGATGCACAGCAGACAGTCTCTAAGCCAACAGATGTGCTTAAAGCTGCTAATGAAGCAGGGTTGCCTACTAGTCGGTATCCTGCTACACCACTAGCATCTCTAATTGATCAGAAAAACCATCGGCGGCTACCAGAAGATACGGTATTGACTACTAGGTCAGTTGCTATGCCGTCTCAACCCGATCGCACCAAGGTGTCTAGTCCTAAGATGACACCCTCTACCGCAGAGATTGCAAACTATCCACCAGCTACACCATCTCTTGCCCAACCGACTCTAAAAGAATTTATAGCTGCTGTTAACATACTGAGCCACTTTACAACCAAGTATTTGGGTACCGCTGTGATTGCGAACTATTGGAAGACGTGTCGTCCTGATAATGACTGGTTAAAGCAATTCACAGTCGATTGGGCTGCTAAGATTACGATCACAGCAACATCAAACTGCGATGTTCATCAGCCGATTAATCCTGAACAGTTACAACTGCTGCGTATGTGGGTACATAGTTTTATAGAGCGTTGTACTGTAGTGATCCGTGATTATCCGCAGTTGCTGAGTCAGAGTACTTTAACTGATCGTCAACGATCCATACTTCTATAGATTTCAGGCTGTAAGCCTACAAGCTAGTATGCGAATATCCTGCTCTAGCTGGGCTTAGGTGCGTCATCCCTGAATGTTGCTCTCTGGCTCTTTTCTCCTAAACATCCACGCTATTAGCAAACTTAAACTATGGTTAAGATCGTTAAGCTTGAACCCATCGCCCAAGAAACTGAGGTTGAAACCAATGGCAGCTTGTTGTCTGTGCTGTTGAACAAAGAGTTAGATGTGTTGAAGGAATGTGGCGGGCGGGGCATGTGTGCTACCTGCCATGTTTATATCAAAGAAGGAATGCAGGCATTGTCGCCGATGAATCGTCGAGAACAACGCACCCTAGAGGTGATTACAACCTGTAAGGCAAATTCTCGGTTGGCATGTCAAGCCAGGGTCATGGCTAATGGGGTTGTAGTTGAACTGCCTGCGGGTATGTACGTTAACTCGTTGCAAGATATTGAGGCCCTAATTGGGCGTAGGGCTGAGCAAAATCTGTTGCACCCAGTTACAGGTCAAATTCTGGTGGAAGAGGGTAAGTTAATTACTCGCTCTGTGCTGAAGCAACTAGAAACCACACCTAGCTTTAAGGTAAGTGATTACTTTATCCAATCGTCAGATGTCTAAATAATCAGGCGATCATCAATAGATCAGCTAGATAAGCCGCCTATGTGGGTATTGTTGGTTGCTGTTACAGGTTTCGCTACGATCAGTACCTTTGCTGTGCTGCAACCAGAGCAATCAGGACGGTGGCGGCAAGCTTTTCTGAAGGCGGCGATCGTGCACGGTGTTGCGATTGTCCTAGTAACAGAGTTGCTGAGTGTGTGGCAAGCTCTGACGTTTTTGACAATAGCTGGGTTTTGGCTTGTGGGGGCGATCGTGGCTGGCTTTAGCCTTGTGCGAGTTAGCATCCGGCGATCTCAGCGTCAGGTAGGGAATCAGCTAAGGCACCAGAGGTGGCGACTAGCAGCCCAGTGGCAAGCAATGCCCTTATTAGAGCGCATTAGTGCAATAGGCATTGTTACCACACTACTCATTACCCTGTTGACAGCATTGGTCGCTGTGCCTAACAACTGGGATGCAATGGTTTACCACATGCCGCGCGTCATGCATTGGATCCAGAATCGCACTGTAGCCCATTACCCATCGGTTGAGGTGCGACAACTAGCCTTTATGCCAGGTGCAGGCTATGTGATTAGCCACTTGCAACTGTTAGCCGGGGGTGATCGGTTTGCCAATATGCCTCAGTGGTTTGCTTTTCTAGGTTGTGTATTGGGCACATCGTTAATCGCTGAGCAAGTTTCAGGTAAGCGCACAGCTTGGATAGCAGCCCTAGGATGTGCCAGTTTGCCGATGGCGGTGATGCAATCTACAACTCCCCAAACTGACTTATTTACTGCCTTTTGGCTATTGTGTTTGGCCTATTTTGTGCTAAGACCCTACCCAGGTCAGCCTCTTAGTTCTCCGAAACACCAGAGTATGGTTGGGCCTGCACAGGATGCAGCTTGGGTAGCAGCAGCACTCGGCTTGGGGATTGTGTCTAAACCAACTGCCTGGATATTTAGTATCCCCCTTGTTGGGATTTTTGGGTTACGACTGCTGTATCACGCATGGCGATCGCGTAATCCCCTGGTGGCGATTATCCAAGCTGGAATCACGACTGCGATTATCAGCTTAGTGAGTCTAGTGCCAGCGTTGCCTAGCTTTTGGCGCAATATTCAAACCTTTGGTTCTTTCACAGGGGGCAGTCACGGAACTACTAATGAACAGTTGGGGCTAGTTACACTGGTGTCTAACCTGTTGAAAAATCTCGCCTCGAATTTGCCCATTCCAGGGTTTTGGCACTGGATTGACAGCATTCATACCCATTGGTTGCAGGTGAGCTTAGATGACCAGAGATTTACCTTAGGACTTTCACCGCTGACTGCCCCGTTTTCTAGCCCAACGAAGGCCTTGTTTAAGGTAGTTGCTCCCCATGAGGATGTAGTGGGGTATCCAGTGCACTTGCTGTTGTTTGGCATGGCTGCGGTTGCTTTGGCGTGGCAATGGGGGCATCTGCTGAGGGAAAGATACAGGAACGATGAGCAATGGCTGCCCTCTAAGCCATGCTTTGATGTCATGATCGGCCAGTATCCCCACCTCATCACCCTGATAGGATTGAGCACTGTGGTTGTCATTAATTTTCTGTTGGTTTGCCTGCTGTTAAAGTGGCAACCCTGGATTAACCGCCTACTGTTGCCGATCGCTGTCCTTGCCATTCCAGTTATTGCCTATTATGTGGCCAGTTGGCAGGCACCATGGCGAACCCTGTTGGTGAGTGGGTTAAGTGCAATGGCAGTTATCTATGCACTCATGCCCATGCGTCATCCGTTGATTCCATTACCTGTCCCTTCATCGGAGCAATCTCCTTCAATTTTGACCTTGACTCGACAACAGATGTATTTCAGCGGTGCCCGCAAGGATTTAGCAGTACCCTATCAGCGTGCTGTTGATGCTGTTCAAACCATGGGCTGTACTCGCCTTGGTCTAGTGTTGGGCACCGAAGCTTGGGAATATCCTTTTTGGATTCTGCTGAAGGCAGCGCTAGCACAACCAATTCATATCCAGCACCTCAATGTGCAGAATCCATCCAAGTGGCTGATCCCTAAGGGAGAACCAGCATCTATTTGTGCAGTAGTGGCTATTGACACCACGATCGTGCCAGATCTACCAGGGATCGCCCTTCTACCTGTGCTAACTACGGATCATGTGACCGTGTATCGTGCTCATGTTAACTAATACCTATGCGAGAAGGCCGCGATCGCCACAGTTGTGCTAAGCGGTTAGCTGGCATTGTTAGATACAACGTGTCTCCAGGGCTAAGATCAGCATCCAGTAAATTCCAACCATGTACACTTTGGCTGGTCGTTTCAATGTATAGCGGCACAAAGTCTGCTTCCATGGCGGCTTCTTTCACCCGTTGCCCACAGAAAGGGTGATCTGGGGTGATTTGGGTAGACAGCGCTACCCACAAACTATCGGCGGTCATGCCATTACCTAAAATTTTGCCCCCTAGAGCTGCGGCAGCAAAGGCTGGTGCTGCTAACTCAGTTGGACTAAGGGCTGCGGTGAACTCAAACACACGTTGCACATTAGCAGCAAAGTTAGGATCTTGGTTGCGAACGACAACGGGTAAGCGAGGGACTAGCGCCCTAGCTGTGAGGGCAATTTCTACATTGACGGTATCATCGCTGGTAACTGCAATGAGAGCGATCGCGCTATGAATATTGGCAGCATTCAGGGTTTCAGGTACGCTAGCGTCTCCGTGGATAAGAGGCATCTTAAAAGCTTCCGCAGTTTGTAAAAATCGGTTGTTTGGATCTCGCTCAATCACCACCACCTCATATCCGTTAGCTTGCAACTGATGAGCCGTTTGAATGCCAATCCCTCCCAAGCCACAGACGATGAAGTGCCCACGATGGGGTATTCGTGCAGCGCTCCACAAGCGACTAAACCGTGTGCCCAAGACAAAATCATTCAGAAGGGCGTAGCAGATGCCTACAATCCCTGCGCCCACAATCATCATAATGACAGTAAAAAACTTTACAAACTGGGGAGCTTTTTCTGCTACTTCCTCCTTACCTCCAGCGCCCGTAATCATGCCAACAGAGAAATACAGCGCATCAGCCAGTTGGATTGTAGGGTTAACCCACACATATACAAATGTCGCCAGCAAAATGGTTAACAATAGCAGCAGGCTTACTGAAATCATAGAGCGACTGTGGTTAATGAACTGTCGAAAGCTGGCTAATACGCTAACCAAGCGCTGATCGATAGTTTTGCGCACAGTACGCACGCTGGGTTTTGTACCGATGATTAACCGATCGCCATCCTTGAGCTTGAGACCATACTCCACGGCTGAGACCAAATCCGTTTGACTGTCCATGGGCAAGTAGTAGATTAGCATTCGGGTAGGGTCATCCCATAGGTCACTGAGTTTGCGACCTTTCCAGGGGTGAGCGTCGGTGATACGTTCTTCTTGAATTGGCCAAGTTTGGTTAAAGAGACGCAATTGTCCGATCGCCCGACTCCCCATCGCTGCAAAGGCAAATACAGGAGCTGCCAGAGACGACACGCTCATAGATACGTGGTTAGGCAACATCTGGTCGAGCTTTTCACCCAGACTGTGGTTAAATAAGCGGTTAATAATCCGGATGGATGGATTCAAAATCAAAGCTTGGGTAACGATTGCCAGATTATTTGCATCGTTAGAGGTAGCTAGCACCAATGTATCGGCTTGACAAATCCCAGCTGCTAGCAGTGTATGCTCCGCTTGGGGATCACCGATAATTACATCGGGTTCCTGGGGGAGGGGACGATCGTGAATGCCTATCACATCAGCGCCCTGCTGTCGGAGGAGGCAAAAGATCCGGTAACCCGTATGGTCTAGACCAGAGACAATAATTCGTGGCTTCATAGGCGTGCGACTAGTGGTCAAGCTATCAATGCCTGATCAGCTATTCAGTGACGTTGACATTACAAACCACAATTCTCCGGTAGCCATACTAAGTTAACTGTAGCCCAGGGCACGATAGTTTGGCTAAGTAAGGAATACCTTTTAGTCTACAGAGTGACTAGTTTCTAACTGCGTAGCCGCCAAGAAGGAAGAAACTGTGTCGTAAACTTTAAATAGCTTGTAGGTATCAGTAATATCCAGCAATATTTTGGCTTGTCCAAGCACACCGCAGAGCACAATATCGCCGCCAATTTCTCTAAGGCGTTGCATAGCCCGCATCATGGCACTTAACCCTCGGCTGTCTACTAGAGCTGTGTCCCAAAGATCCACGACTATGGTGACTGGAGTGTTTGAGGTAACGGCATCGTCAACTAACGAGGCCAATTCATAACTAGACTCTGAGCTGAGAATGCGATTAGGACGAAATATTTGTACTCTCATTATTGAAGGTACTAGAATCGTTCAAGTGTGGACAGAATGATTGAATGATTGAGTAGTACATCTAAAAGAGCAGGCATCTACTCAACACCCTAGACTGAGATAGCTTGCTCTGTAGCATCTTGATGGCTAGCTACCATAGTTCAGTCCTAACTAGGAGCTGGAACATATAACTAACTGAGCCTTGACCTCTGAATGTGAGCTGCATCACCTGCTGCTAGACACAATTAGGCCAGGCACTAACTCAATTGCCTAAGTCGTACAGCAACCTTGGGAACCTCTAAGGGCAGCGTGGAGATTATTCAAAAACCCGGCAAGCCGTAATTAGAGGTAGAACGATACTGTGCACAGTCTAAAGGCTGGTAATCTCGCTACCTTCTCTTTGTAGATGGTTACAGATGGCAAGTAGGTGGCAAATGCACACTGACAACAACAAGTTGACCCAAAGGCTGAGTAAATAGCTGTACGTTTATTATCACCACAGTTTCTATTATTCTCAGGAGACAAAGTTTAAAGTTTTGGTGATTTTACGGATGACAGCTTCATAAACCTTAATGAATGATAGCGATCGTCTCCAGCCTGGAGTCTGCACAACCAGTTACATATCCTCCTGCTGTCAGAATTTGACGCAAGTAATCCACCATTGAGGCGGTAATGACTTCCCCAGGGATGACAGTTGGGATTCCTGGTGGGTACGGGCAAATCAATTCAGCACTCACTCGATCTATCGCTTCAGCAATGGGAACAGTTTTCCGGGGGGCAAAAAATGCCTCGCGGGGGGTAAGCACCAGGGTGTGATAGTTCGTGGGGAATGGGGAGACAGTAGTTGATGGCGTACAGAGCGCGGTAGACGGTAAGGGTTTAGAACCAGTGAGTCTCTGTAGCTGAGCAGACTTAACAAGTTGTTTGAGGCCACTGACAAGCCGCTGAATATCCCGATCGGTATTACCTAGACTGAGGATAAAAGTGAGATTTTGCAAGGCAGGAAGCTCGCAGATAACCCTGTGGGCCTGACGCAACCGATCATCGGCTTCAAAACCAGTCATCCCCAACTGAGCAACATTGACAGTTAAGCGAGTGGGATCCAAGGCCATGAAGGCAGGGCTAGGGTGACTGAGAGACAGGATGGAAAGATTAGACAATTGGGCAAGTTCAGTTCTAGCTAGGGAGGCTAACTGGAGTGTGGTTGTCATGAGATCCTTGCCGTGCAAGGCCATCTGTTGACGGGCGGCATCAAGGGAGCCTAGTAGGAGGTTGCTGGGGCTAGTAGACTGCACTAGGGCAAGGGCTTGGGAGAGGCGATCACTAGCTATCCGATCGCCCTGAGTATGTATCATTGCTGCCTGGGTAAAGGCAGATAGCACTTTATGGGTGGACTGAACAACAAGATCTGCACCTAAGGATAGGGCGCTGGGCGGTAAGTCAGGATGGAAGTGAAAATGGGCACCATGAGCTTCGTCCACCAACAGTGGCAATCCATGCTGGTGGGCAAGATTGGCGATCGTTCCTAAGTCACCACACACGCCCTCATAGGTGGGATACACCATTAGCACAGCGCGACTATCGGGATGTTGGGCTAGAGCCTGGGCAACCCCTTGGGGAGTAATGCTATACACTAAGTCCCAGCTAGGGTCGTACTCTGGTGTTACGAAGACTGGCACGGCTCCGGAGAGAATTAGCCCAACGATCGCTGAGCGATGGACATTACGAGGCAAAATCAACTGGTCACCGGGTGCACAGGTGGCAATGATGGCTGCAATTACTCCACTAGTGGAGCCGTTCACCAAAAACCAAGTACGATCAGCTCCAAAGGCATCGGCTGCTAGTGCTTGGGCATCAGCAATCGCACCTTGGGGCGCAAATAAGTTATCTAGTTCTGGCAGTTCCGGAATATCTGCTTGAAAGGCAGACTGGCCTACAATCTTGGCAAAAGCATCATGACTACCCTGTCCACGTTTGTGCCCTGGTGTGTAGAATGCAGCGTGATCATCTTGCATCAAGTGCTGGAGTGCATCTCCCAGGGGCATTGTCCTATGATCTACCATCGCTCTAAGCTCAGGAATATTCGGCAGCTTTGATAAAGTCACCAAGTGTCTGATAGGTCATCTTCAAGCTTGTACGCGATTGCTTTTCCATTTGGGCATCTTGTAACTTTCGTGCCAAGGCAAGACGTTTTTGGTAGACATCTAAGGCACCTGCATAGTCACCGATCGCCTCGTAAACCACACCTAGGTTAGATAGCGTTTGCTCCTCGGCACGGTGGTCTTCGTAGGCATGGGCTAGCACTAGACGATGCCGAAAATATTTGATGGCCTTGTCATACTGGCCTAGTGTTTGACAAGCACTGCCTAAATTGCGCAATATTTGGATTTCAGAGCGATAGTCACACTCTTGTTTAGCAATCTCCAACCGCTGCTCATAGTAGACAATAGCCGTTGCATAATCACCTAGACCGTAGTAGGCGTTGCCTAGATTTCTCAGAATTTGTCCCTGCACGCGAATATCACCTAACTCACGGGCTATTTCCAAACTTTGGCGTTCATACTCGATAGCTTCAGCGTGTTTACGCAGGGCTTTGTAGGCCAAGCCTAAGTTGTTCAGCGAGGCCATCTCAGATCGGCGATCGCCTAGTTCCCTTGCCACAATTAGGCTTTGATGAGCATACCTGATTGCATTTTCATGGTCATATAGGTGGCGATAGGCATTACCTAACGTGGCCAACGTCTGAACCTGTAGTCGCAAATTGCCTAAGGCAACGGCGATGTCCAGCCCTTGTTTTGCAAAACTAGCCGCAGCTTGGTAATTGCTAGCTCCGTAGTAGAAACTTCCTAGGTTAGCTAGAGCCTCTCCTTCACCCAAGCGATCGCCAGCTTCTTGATAGAAGCTTAGTGCTCTTGCTGCCAGTTGTTGGGCTATCTCTACATCACCAGCCTGAAACGCCTTAACGCTTTGATCTAGCAGACTATCTGCTTCAGCAACATGAGGGGTATCAGTGCGCTTAACCCTTGCATCCAACCAGTCCGGTTGGGGAACAGTTTCACGGTTACTTCTCGATAAATGCCCCATTGACCAAACTCCTTGTAGACAATAGCTACAACTTTCAGCAGCAGGCTATCTTTGCTAGTTCCCAACTGACCACTTGCCCTTGAAGGCTCCAGGCTCTAGACGGCCTTGACCAGCAACCCCTTCTCAGAGAGACAAAAGTTGCCAACCCGGTTAGATGTGTCATTAGCGCTTGGAGGATTGGCATTAACTCGTTCCAGCAGTCGTAAGAAGGTGCACCCAAGCAGCTTGTTCCATAAATCAGATGATCCTGGAACAGAATCTTGCGGGAACTTATTAACCTAAACTTTCCATCTCATAACTCGGGGTGAATCAGTTCACCTGCCAGCTAACTACTGCGAACCAAATGCTATCCAACGACATTACCGCGAGCAATTTACACTCAACCGATGACGAACATCATATGTTTGAGCTTAGCGGTTGTTTTTGGTCTCCCCTTCCGTAGTATTACCCAATTTATTCGCATTTTTTACAGTTTCTTCATCGTGATACTCTGAATAGAGCCTGCTGATTATCTTGAGCCTGCCTATGATGCCTGCAAATGACGGTGCTGACAGTCCAGCAATGCCTCAATCTGAAAAGTTGAGCTTTGCCACAAAACTTGCCTATGGGGCAGGCGATTTGGGTTCCGCGATGACCGCCAACGTGCTTGGTGTTTATCTCTTAATCTTTTTCACTAATGTTGCAGGCATCAAGCCCGCACTTGCAGGCAGCATTTTGCTAATTGGCAAGATTTGGGATGCGGTGAATGACCCAATCATAGGTGTCATGAGCGATCGCACTCAGAGTAAATGGGGGCGGCGCTTCCCTTGGATGCTCTACGGTAGCATTCCCTTTGGTGTGTTTTTCTGTTTGCAGTGGATTGTGCCTCGGTTTAGTGCTGATCCAGTGACAAATCAGTGGGCGCTGTTTTGGTACTTTGTAGTGATTGCAGTTTTGTTCAACACCGCCTACACGGCTGTCAACTTACCCTATACAGCGCTCACGCCAGAATTGACCCAAGACTATGATGAGCGCACTAGCCTAAACAGCTTCCGCTTCGCCTTTTCTATCAGTGGCAGCATCTTATCGTTGATCCTGGCGTTTGCTATTTTTGGCATAGTGAAAAACAACCCGCTACAGCAGTACTTTTTGTTGGGAGGGATTGTAGCAATCTTGTCAATTTTGCCAATCTATTGGTGTGTATGGGGAACATTCAAGCGCGTGATAGCAGCAGAGCAGCAGCGTATTGATGCGATCGTGGATGAAACAATCCCCTACTTAGAGCAACTCAAAATTGCCTTTAGTAATCGTCCGTTTCTGTATGTCATTGGCATCTATCTGTGCTCTTGGCTAGCGTTGCAAAACACAGTAACAGTGATTCCCTATTTCGTCAAAGACTGGATGAAGCTAGATGACCAAGCATTCACGTTGGTGATCATTGCTGTGCAAGTGCCAGCTTTAGCAATGCTGTTCGTATGGAGCGCAGTCAGTCGGCGGGTAGGTAAAACGGTGACCTACTTCATGGGTATGGGGTTGTGGATTTTAGCAGAAGTAGGTCTATTTTTGCTGCAACCTGGACAAACAGGGTTGATGTATGGGTTGGCAGTGTTAGCAGGGTTAGGAGTCTCCACAGCCTACTTAATCCCTTGGTCAATGATGCCTGATGTCATTGAACTGGATGAACTAAACACCGGGCAGCGCCGTGAAGGTATTTTCTACGGCTTTATGGTATTGCTGCAAAAGGTGGGATTAGCGATCGGCCTCTTCTTAGTAGGACAAGTTCTGCAAGCAGCGGGTTTTCAAGAGACTATCCCCGGACAGCCTGCACCTGTGCAGCCAGAGTCAGCCCTGTTGGCAATTCGGATCATGATCGGTCCTGCACCCACGCTCATCTTGACGATTGGTCTAGTACTGGCTTACTTCTATCCCATCACCCGTGAAGTCCACGCAGAGATCTTACTCAAACTGCAAGAGCGCAGACAGCGCCGAGTATCCTAGCCATGCTACGAACGTGGCTGACCAAGGCCAATACTACGAACTTGCAAGCGCCATGATGGGGTGCATCCTACTTGTGTAGCCCTTGCCCTAGATCCCTCTCCCAAGCAGGGAGAGGGACTGCCAATCTAGATCCCCTGTGCCCAACCCCCTGTTCGCGGGGGGGACAGGGAGAAGAGGGCTTAGTTGCGTAAGTGGGATGCACCCGCCATGATGTGCTACTGCTGTTGGAGCAACTGCACTTGTGTGAATAACGTATCCAACTCATCCACCAGAGTTTCCATGCCCTCCACTGAGCCGCGTTGTGCTTGGGACTCTAGTTTGTCAGCAATTTGAGAAATTCCTATGAGGCCAACATTGCTAGCAGAACCTTTGATTTGATGAGCGATATGCCGAACTTTTGCCAAATCTCGGTTGGCGATCGCCTCACGAGCTAGGCTGAGGTTAGGTTGGTTACCCTTGAGGAAAAGTTGCACTAGTTCGAGTGCAAACTCACGATCTCCTTCAGCAACCCGCTGTAAGTGTGGCCAATGGATCAACTCAGATGAAGGAACTGGTGGTACTGTATCAACAGTTACTGACGACTGAGACGTAGGGGATCTCCGGTTGTTGAGAATCCAGCGACTCCAATAATCTAGTTTCTCTGCTAAAGACTCCTTAAAGATAGGTTTGCTCAGGTAGTCGTCCATCCCTGCATCTAGACACTTGTCGCGATCGCCAGTGATTGCATGGGCTGTCATTGCAATTACTACAGTATGGTGAGCATTAGTAGGATCAGCCTGTTGTTCACGTTGTCGTAGCTGTTGCGTCGCACTGTAGCCATCTAATATCGGCATTTGACAATCCATCAGGACAATGTCGTATTGACGGTTTGCCATTGCATCCAGGGCTGCTTGACCGTTTTCTACCAAGTCACAGTCATACTTCAATCGCTTGAGCAACTTCAGAATAACCCTTTGATTGAGTGGTGTGTCTTCTACAACTAAAATTTTGATAGGTGCCTGTTGAGCAGCAGGCGATTTAGAGTCAGGTGAACTATGGTCGGTTTTTGGCCGCGGCATATCAGATACTAGCTCTGTTAATGATGAATCGGTATTGTGTAACGGTTCTGCGCTGACGGGCATCTCACTAGTTCTGTCTTCAGACAGACCAGTTTCAGACGTGCTGTCTTCAGACGTATGGGCATTAGAGCTTTTCCCTTGAGTAGTCGAGGGATCTTGTGGATTGGAGTCAGAAGCATTAGTCAATACTGCTTGTAAACACTTCGAAAGACGAGATTGTTTCAGCGGTTTCAGTACATAAGCCGAAAACCCAAGTTGATGGTACTGCTTGGGAATATCCCGTTGGTTAAGAGATGCCATCAGAACTGAGGGAGTGCCAGCTAGTTGCGGATCACTGGCAAGTTGACGGGGGAGTGTTGTGGCATCTGGAACTGCATTGTCAACAATTGCAAGGGTGTAGGGGCATTTCCACTGTTGGCCTTGGCGTAGAATCATCAGGGCATCAGGAACTGACGTAGCCCGATCAATTTGCAGTGACCATAGGGATGCATAGGTTTGCAGAACTTGATAGTTGATTGTTTTGGTATCAATTAACAAAATGCGTTGATTTGCCAAGGCGGTCGAGGAGGGCGAACTGACTCCAGATATGGTTGGATGGTGACAATTATCTACCT
>JANWZG010000035.1 GCA_025054735.1 Cyanobacteriota bacterium
GACATTGCAGGCAAAGGAGTTGCCAATGCCAGCAGTATGCAAGCCGCTATTCTCTTAGCAGGTGAGATGGTATACCAGCGGTTAAAAAAATCGTGAAGAAAATCTTTACTTTCCTCTGACATCTAAGGATTACCTCTAGGCTAGCTAGCGAGTCCCAGTCTTGAGGGATTCACTGTTGTTTGCTGGAGGGTTTTTAGTATGGGTTGGTTAAGCAGAATTTTTCCGGGTAGCAAGCCATCAGACGATACCTCTAAATATCTGACTATGGGGCCTACCTTTAAGCTAAAAGCAGCAGAAGCAGCTGCTGAAAGTGGCACTGTGCTTGAAACACCAACTGGAGAAGAAATTCCAGCTTGTAAAGTTGGGTTAAATGGTGAATTTGACGAGAGCGGTTTGGCCAAGCGCGTGGTTCATGCCTTTGATCTGGATAGTGAACTCGATGATATTGAAACCCTATGGGTTGCCCAACTCATGAGTAAGGTTGTGCTGCGGGGCAAAGTACCCACACAAGCACTGCTAGACAGGGCTGTGTCCATTGCCATGAAAGTACCTGGCGCTACGGAAGTAGACACCAGCGATGTTCAAGTGGGCTAAGAGTGAATTTATTGCTGGGGGGGCAGAGTCCCCCATGATTCTCTAAGGCTTGATAAAGCTACCCTGTTAAGGAGTGTGAGTGGTCACGCTCAGGGCAGCGACTCCTAGGGCAACCAGCATAACTCCGATCCCCTGCGTACCTTGAAGGGTTTCACCAATAACCAGCCATGCTAGCAGGCAAGTCATGACTGGATTGCTAGCACTTACTAAGGCTGTGGTTACAGCCCCTAACCAGCGAATTCCATAAAAGTTCAACACGTAGGCTGTCAAGGTGGCGATCGCACACAAAAATGTTGCTACCCAAGCCGGTAACCATTGGTCGGCCATGATCCTAATCTGTAACAGGGGCAAGCACAAGCTAGCCAGCAGGACGGTGACCAAAAAATTGACGACTGTAAAGGGGATGGGATGGCAGGTAGCTTTACCTGCCTGGGGTTGCAAACAAGATTGGGCAAGAATGTTATAGGCACCAAAACTAAGACCAGCAGCGATCGCAGCCCCAGTTCCTATCCATAGAGTTGCTTGGTTAATCTGCTCGGAATAGGGCGTAGCTAAGAAAACACCACCTAATACTAAACCTACGATGGCAAACCTTAGGGCTGTGGGACGATCGCCCCAAGCTAGCCATGCTAGCAGCACTGTCACCGCGGGATGGATAAAGAACAACGTAACGGCAATGCCCGTAGTAGCGTTGCTAATGGCAATGTATAGAAATGTCAGCGATAGAAACAGTAAGGTGCCTGTGCCCACCATGCGCCAGAACAGTGGCTGATATTGGGGCTGTTGTAGGGAGCGCAATTCGTGAAAGGTAGTAGGATGAATCCAAGGCGCGATCGTCAATAGCAACCCCGTCATTAACAAGGTGCGCATGTGCATAAGCAGTAGCGAGTGGCTCAGGCTAGGCAATACCCACCCTCCTAACGTTACCAGTCCTAGAACAGACTCCTGACTAAACAGTAACTTGATAATCACATTCTGCAACGCAAGGCAAATCGCAGAACACAGAATCAGTGCTATACCCATCTTGAAACTTGTATGTCAGGATACAAACTTTCACTCTACTTTAGTTTTCAATTGACCCAGATTGTTAATTTCACGGATTTTCCATATGAAAACGTTGGGACTGAGGCAATTTGCGACTACTTTGTTAATCGGCGCATCCCTTGTGGCAGTTAGCGGCTGTCAGCAGACTGCTGAGGCTCCCTCGTCACCTGCTGCGTCTCCAGCGCAGGAAGTGTCTAGTCCCGCTGCTCCAACAGAAAAGAAAGATGTGAAGTTCACGCTAGCGTGGTTGTTGCAGGGTACAGATGCTCCTATTACATTAGCTATTGATAAAGGCTATTTTGCGGCTGAAGGTTTAAATGTGACCTTTGAGCGGGGTTATGGCTCTGCTGATACTCCCAGCAAGGTGGCGGCTGGGCAGTATGACATTGGCACTGGCGATATCTACAACATGATCGAGTTCAATGAGAAGAACCCTGACAAGAAGTTGGTGGCCTTTGCCGTGTTCAGTAATGGTGCTCCCTTTGCGATCGCTACCCTTGCTGACAGTGGTATTAAAACTCCGAAGGATTTGGCTGGTAAGAAGTTGGGTGCCCCTGCTGGAGACGCACCTCGCCGCCTGTGGCCCGTGTTTGCTACCTCTGTGGGTATTCCGCCCGATTCGGTAGAGTGGGTAACTATGGAACCCAAGCTGCGGGAGACGTTCCTGTTGCAAAAGCAGGTGGATGCTATTAGTGGGTTTGTAACTACCTTCAAGCCTAATCTAGTGAAGGCTGGTAAGAAGGATGCTGACATTGTAGTCTTCTACTTTAAGGATTACGGGCTACCTATGTATGGCAATGTCTTGTTTGCCCGTGAAGACTTCATCAAGAAAAACCCCGATGTTATTAAAGCTTTTACTAAGGCGGTGTTGAAGGGGATGAAAGACACGATCGCTGACCCAGATGCAGCGCTGAAGTCTGTGCTGAAGGCTAGCCAACAGCCCATGGACGAAGCAGCCGAGAGAATGCGGTTGGAGATTGCCCTCAATAATCTGTACGTCAATGATGAAGTCAAGAAAAATGGTCTGTTTGGGCTGGATCCAGAACGGATGCAGAAGACGATCGACCAAACCGTTAAGGGCTTTGGCCTGAAGACCACTCCCAAGGTGACGGATGTATTCGACGATAGTTTCTTGCCTCCTAAAGAGGAGCGCATGTTGCAATAGATATCGGGGTTCAGGTATCGGGTATTGCATGGTCTACCCATGTCCTGGTACCTTTTTTCGTAGGTTCCCGTTGTTTCTGGACTGCCATCCATTGCTTGCAAGCATTTTAGCCACTTAGCTCCAGCTAGCCCATGGTTTTATCTGAGTCCGTTGCTAACAGCTCTAGCGTGAACAATAGGCCCATCTTGGAATTCCGCAACATTGGGCTAGAGTATGTTCAGGATGGTCACGTCATGCGCATTATCAAGGATGTGTCCTTTTCTGTGCGCCATGCAGAGTTTGTGTCGATCGTCGGGCCTAGCGGTTGTGGCAAAACTTCCCTTCTGCGAATGGTGTCTGGGCTAAACCCACCCAAGATTGGCACTATTCACTTTCGGGGTGAATTAGTAACGAAGCCTGTGAAGGGAGTTGGTATTGCCTTTCAGAATCCAGTTATGTTGCCATGGCGTAACACACTGAAAAATGTGATGTTGCCATTGGAGGTTAGTGAGCCTTACAAGTACAACTATAGCCAGAACTTACCCCAGTATACCCGCATGGCCCAGGAGTTGTTGGCTTCTGTAGGCCTGTTGGACTTTCAAACCCGTTATCCTTGGCAGTTGTCAGGGGGAATGCGGCAACGGGCATCTCTTTGTCGAGCCTTGATTCACCAGCCTGAGTTGTTGCTATTCGATGAGCCGTTTGGAGCACTCGATGCCTTCACCCGTGAAGAGATGTGGGTCATGGTGCAGGAGCTGTGGATGAAGCTGCAATTCACAGGTATGTTGATTACCCACGACCTACGGGAGGCGATCTTCTTGTCAGATACGGTGTATGTGATGGGGCCACGCCCAAGCGAATTTATCTACGAGCTGAAGGTGAACCTACC
Organism: Cyanobacteriota bacterium; assembly: GCA_025054735.1. Lineage (NCBI taxonomy): Bacteria > Bacillati > Cyanobacteriota > Cyanobacteriota bacterium. Next base: position 3,672 of record JANWZG010000035.1, read on the forward strand.
CCGTCCCCGGACGATCGAAATGTGCTTATCTGATGAGTTCAACCATTTGTTCTCCGATGTACGTCGCCACATTAGAAAAAACTAAGAAGTGCTAGGACAACTAATCGAGAGGCTCCCATGCAGAACGTGCAGAAGTTGTTTAAGGAATTTTTAGACTCGAAGGTGGCTCCTGTAGTTTTGCCAATCGCCGCCATTGTTACCCTATTTGGGGTTTGGGAAATCAGTGTTTGGCTGTTTAAGATTCCTGCTCACATATTGCCACCTCTTTCCAGTGTTCTTAAGGCGATCGCACCCCAGGCTCCATATCTACTAAAGAACTCGTGGTTTACCTTTTACACCACAATGCTGGGGTTCATCCTGGCAGTAATAGCTGGCGTAATGCTGGGCTTCTTGATTGGCTATTCTAGACTTGCTTACTTGACCCTATACCCCATCCTTGTGGGCTTTAACACCATTCCCAAGGTAGCATTGGTGCCCCTGCTGGCCATTTGGTTTGGCATTGGTGCTGTGCCCGCAGTGATTACCGCCTTTTCTCTGGCATTCTTTCCGATCGCCGTCAACGTTGCTGTAGGCTTGAGCACTGTCGAACCAGAGATGAGGGATGTTCTCCATTCCTTGGGGGCTAGCGACTTTGAACTATTTCAGAAAGTGGGCTTTCCCCATGCCCTACCCTACTTGTTTGCCTCCCTCAAAGTTGCCATTTCCCTGGCCTTTGTTGGGGCGGTAATTTCTGAAACCGTTGCTTCTAATGCTGGCGTGGGTTACTTGATTGTCAGCTATGCCTCTAGTTTTGAAGTACCTGCAGCGTTTCTTTGTCTATTGCTGTTGGCAGTGATGGGAGTAATTCTCTACAGCTTCTTCGCCGTGCTAGAAACCAAGCTCATCCCTTGGGCACGCTGATGAGAACATGTTTGAGACCATGCTGCAAATATTTCAAGGTCAACCAAGGGTCAACTAAGGTCAGCTAGCAGCAAGTTCCTTCTCAATGCAGGCCTTGAGCTTTTCTGCCAAGATGCGTACATTGGGTTTGTGGAGAGTGCCTAGATGATCACCAGGAACGTCATAAATCTTCAGACTACCCAGAATCAAATCTTTCCAGGCCATTAACGTCTCAAAATGGCTTTCCTCCACAGTTCGGAACAACACGGCTTTACCAGAGTAGGGTTGGGGAACATGGGTGTCGAAGGCGTAATCTCGAAACTCTGCTCCTGCATCGGTAGTTGTGCTTCTAGTTTTGACAGCAGTCAGCTTGGTTTTTGCTCGTTTTAGTAGGTACTTAACCCCCTGTTGAGCCAGATTCTTAGCATGGAAGTCAAGGCGCTGCCTTAGGGATGGCATGTTTCTTCTAGGGATAGTGCCGTCTAATAAGTTCAGCAAAGCTACCTTCTATTGGGTCAACAGTTCCTATTTCTGCTATTTCCAATGGGTTAAAGGCTCCCGTTTCCACTAGCGAACGTAGTAGTAGCGGCGGTTCCCAGATAGGTTGGTCAGCCGATCGTCCTCCCATGCCCGGTGCCAAGCTAGGCCGTGATCCCCAGGGCAACCCAGCTTGGTTTTACCAGATCCCGATCGTCCTGGCAAATATCTGCAAGTAGACAGCCTAGGGTAATGCTTCACCCTACGATTACAATCAAAGTATGGTTCTATGAAATTAAGGTTAACCCCTACAGCATCTCCCCTTGACGGATAACGCCCGGGCAGTGCTAACAGGTTAATTGAGGTGATCGCTATGGCTTTGGAGCATACACCTATCATTCAAGATGCTTTTGACGTGATTGTGGTTGGGGCTGGACACGCTGGCTGTGAAGCTGCTCTAGCCGCAGCGCGATTGGGCTGTCGCACATTGCTGTTAACGCTGAACCTAGACAAAATTGCTTGGCAACCTTGTAATCCGGCTGTGGGTGCTCCTGCTAAGTCTCAACTAGTGCACGAAGTGGATGCGATCGGCGGTGAAATTGGCAAAATGGCAGACCGCACCTATCTGCAAAAGCGACTGCTCAACCTGTCGCGGGGGCCTGCTGTCTGGGCACTGCGAGCACAAACCGACAAGCGCGAATACGCTGCTGTAATGAAAGGGATTGTAGAAAACCAAGACAATTTAGTGGTGCGGGAGGGCATGGTCACTGACCTTATGCTGAATAGCCACGATGAAGTCGTGGGTGTGGAAACTTACTTTGGGGTGGCCTTTCAGTGTAGGGCAGTGGTGCTGACCACAGGTACTTTTCTGGGGGGACGCATCTGGGTGGGCAATAAGTCTATGGCGGCAGGACGGGCTGGAGAATTTGCCGCTGTGGGCTTGACAGAAACCCTAAACCGCCTTGGCTTTGAAACAGGACGGCTGAAAACCGGAACCCCCGCTAGGGTCGATCGGCGCTCAGTGGACTATAGTCGCCTAGAACCGCAGCCCCCTGATGACGAGCTGCGATGGTTTAGCTTTGATCCAGAGGTGTGGATCGAGCGGGAACAGATGAATTGTTACCTGACGCGAACTACAGCAGAAACCCACCGTCTCATTCGAGAAAATCTCCACCTGTCACCTGTCTATGGTGGTTGGGTAGATGCCAAAGGGCCGCGCTATTGCCCCAGCATTGAAGACAAAATTGTCCGCTTTGCTGATAAAGAATCCCACCAGATTTTCATTGAGCCAGAAGGCCGAGATATTCCTGAGCTATACATCCAAGGCTTTTCCACAGGGTTGCCAGAGGCACTGCAACTAGAGATGCTGCGATCGCTGCCCGGCTTAGAAGCCTGCGTGATGCTGCGACCTGCCTACGCTGTTGAGTATGATTACTTACCTGCCACCCAGTGCTATCCTACGCTGATGACTAAGAAAATCAATGGTCTGTTCACCGCTGGTCAAATCAACGGCACCACAGGCTACGAAGAAGCCGCTGCTCAGGGTATTTTGGCAGGCATCAATGCTGCTCGCCTGGTGCAGGGCAAAGAGATGATTGTGCTCCCACGGGAAGGTAGCTACATAGGTACCCTCATCGATGACCTATGCACTAAAGATTTGCGGGAGCCTTATCGGATGTTGACTTCACGATCAGAATACCGCCTGCTGTTACGCTCTGACAACGCCGACCAACGCCTCACACCCCTAGGTCGAGAAATTGGCCTGATTGACGATCGTCGCTGGGACTTGTTTACCCGTAAGCAAGCTGCCATTACAGCAGAAAAGGAGCGCCTACACGAGACTCGTATCAAAGAACTGGATGCAATTGGTCAACGTATCGCTGCTGACACTGGACAACGCATTAAAGGCTCCATTACTCTCGCAGATTTGCTGCGCCGTCCTGGGTTCCATTACGTCGATCTCGATCGCTATGGCCTGAGTAACCCCAACTTGGCTAGAGCCGAACGTGAAGGCGCTGAAATTGACATCAAGTACTCTGGCTATTTGCAACGTCAGCAGCATCAAATTGAGCAAATTTCTCGCTATGAACACAAGCCACTACCACCAACGCTGGATTATGCCAATATTGAGACCCTCTCGAAAGAGTCTAGGGAAAAACTAGCTGCCATTAGACCCTTAACAATCGGACAAGCTAGCCGCATCGGTGGCGTTAACCCCGCTGACATCAACGCCTTGCTGATTTACCTAGAAGTTCAAACCCGGCAGGAGCAAAACCCTGTAGCCTAGCAGAGTAGGTTAAGCACGGTAGGTTAAGAGGTTGCGTTAGGAGTGAACTCGCTTAGACAGTAGCTGCTCTTCCAATGCTGCAATCCGGTTATAGGCAGCCGTTAATTGCGCAGTAAGACGACGAATTTGTAGTTCGGGAGACAACTCTCGATCGCTACCAAGATCGCTATGGGGATAATCAGAATCGGTCAATACATCCTTATGGTCAGTAACAGCATCCAAACCAATGTGGCGATGGTGGGTCGATGATCCGTCAATCGACGATTGCACATGACCCAAACTAGACGCTGATCGCAACTCTGTCAACGCCATCATAATCCTGTTGCCAAACTGCTCGGTAACCTTCTGAAGAGTGTCAACCTTCATACTCAATACGTTGAGTTGCTCTTGAATTGCGTCCATGTGACGACTCCATTGGGCTACATTTTAACTACCCATATCCTAAACAGGACTATTACAGGTGGCTGATTATTCCTGAATAATTTAACGTTTAGTCTTGTATCTTAAAAACTGATAATTCTTCATAACTTGAATAGCAAAACCCTAGTCACAATGATGTTAAAAGGTTCCAAGTTTGGAGCGTAAACTAACCAATAGAGTAGTGATACACTCCTAGCAACATCATGGCTGTAGAGACTCGAAAGATAACATAAAATCAATCTTTTATCTCTCTTAATGGAGCCTTTGCTATCTCAAAAGTGCCTCGAACCATATACTACGGATGTAATGGACAACCATTGCAGTTGGAATCGAGTCAAACCCCCATAAGCCTACTAATAAGCGGAAAAAGAATTCACCATTTTCCTGAAGGTACTAGATACTTTTGGCCAGCGAGCTTCTGTCGTAGAGGCGTTGAGGGTGTAGACTCGACCTCGACTAATCACAGCGCTGGCAAGGCTATGCCGCTTTTGTCCAGGCAAGGTGATTAAATACTCCAGAATGTAGTAGACCTTGTTATCCACATCTCGGCGATCGGCAGATACTAGCTCAACTTCCCGATTTGAACCTGGTGGCGCAATCACATTCTTTCCCAGTCGGTACCCTACTTCGCCGGGGGTTCCCAAATCAGCAAGGGACTTCTCACCGTTTACTGGGCTAATCACCACACTGACGTTTTCGGTTTCTTCAATCAAGTCCCGAAAGGCCACATCTACACCTTGGGGAACCTTAACAGGCAACCATCCGTTAGGATAGAGGAATTCATAACCATTCGCTGTGTTGACATAACTCTTGAGTCCGCTTGTAGGGGATATAGCCGCACAACCTGACAGACTCAAACTTAGGATAAGCAGCACACTGATTACAATTCTCTTCAACATTGACTACCCCTTAGGCCTCCTTTGCGGGCAAGCTTGTTTCCATCTTGAGACAGTTCAAGCCATTAATCTGCAAGCGATATTCCACCCGATCCATTAAGCGATTTAGGATCAACCAACCATAGCCGCTCTCCTGCTTATCCTCAGGATCAGGAGGCAGATAGGTTGACAGGTCATACCCTTGTCCATGATCCCATACTTCTAGAGCAATATCGCGATCTTTCAGTTCTAAGCGCAGCAAAATCGGGAGGTTTGGTTTGTCCCGATGAGCATGGCGTACCACATTGGAATAAGCTTCTGCTAGGACTAAGCGCAAGCGGTTGGACTGACGCGGCCAGTCTACGCAGTCTGCTAGTTCAACTTCTAGGGAACCTAAAAGCCAGTTTTCAACGATCGTTAGAAACTTGAGTTCACTTGGTACGTGCAGCTCAGTCCTCATTAAAGAACCTCCAGAGACAGTATGGTTTGATCATCTTCTTGAACCGAATTATGGGATTGCACACGGGCCAATAGGTGGGATAAATCCAAGGGGGCAGGTTCTTCTGTCAGCAATTGCCATAGTCCAGTCTGTTGGAGCATGGTACCAGATGAATTGCCAGCCTTTACATCAGCAACCGTAGCTTCCGTGATGCCATCACTGGTTAACAAAAACACTTCACCCGGGTTAAGCACTATACTATCTGAAGCAGCTTTCCACACAGGTCGAATGCCTAAGGGAATGCTACGGACTTTCAGGTAGTTAGGCTCTGGTCGAGAGCCATTAGTGTGCGATCGCCCTGCCAGAGCTTGATGTGACCAGACTATCGGATAAACATGGCCAGCATTGGCATAGGACAACTCACGAGTAACAGGATTATAGCGAGCCAGCACCATAGTAATGAACCGATTGTTGCTGATTAAGTCCTCCGATAGGCTAGCACTTAGACTCTGCATGATGACATCTGGAGTTGGCGGCGCTTCTTGAGACAACTCTCGCCGTAACACAGACATCGTACTGGCCATGAATAGCGCAGCGGGCACTCCCTTGCCAGAAACATCCCCCACGGTAACCCAAATGTCGCCCTGGGGATGCACGAACACCTCGAAGAAATCGCCGCCGACTTCTCGAGCGGGGTAGCAACAAGCTTGAACCCGAACGCCCTCAACATCAGGCCAGCTTTGACGCAGTAAGTTACTCTGAATCTGGCGAGCGACTTCCAGTTCAGCTCGCATTTGCTCAGTCTGTTTTTGGATCTGGCGGTACAGTTTGGCCTGGGAAATAGCGAGGGCTGATTGTTCAGCCACATCGGTCAACAACTTTATGTCTTCAGGTGACCAAGGAGTTACGTTTCCTTGCTGATGTAGGGACAGTATGGCCAATAGCTCTTGTTGACAGATCAGAGGAACTCCTACTTGCAGATGGCGCTGCCCATTAGGCAAGTCAGTCAACTGATTCTGGATTTGGCGCGAAGCTAATACCGCTTGGATCACGGGATCATCTTCTGCTGGTGGTAGAACGATCGCACTGTTATCGGCCTGGTGGGTGTAGGTAGAGGCCGCCAACCGACCATTGTCTACAGGTTTTAGCACTGAAGCATCCACTTCAAATAGGGAGCCTGTTGCATCCACGATCGTTTGCAGAATATTTTGGTAGTCCAAAGACTCGCGAATAGTAGCCATCACGGCGTTAAACAGAGATTCTCGGCGTAGCGCCCGTTGCAGTTCCCCTGTTCGTTGTTTTAGCACCTTATAGGTTTCGGCTGCTTGTTGCACAACGGCCTTGAGATGCTCAGGCATCCATGGTTTTGTGATGTACTTAAATACTTTACCGGTGTTGATAGCATCGACTAAGTCTTCTACGTCGGTATAGCCCGTCAGTACAATCCGAATAGTATCGGGGAAGCGATCGACCGTCTTACTCAAAAACTCGGTGCCATTCATGCCCGGCATTCGCTGGTCAGAAATAATGATCGCCATCTCTCCAGATTGCTCCAAAATTTCTAAGGCACTCATGCCGCTATTGGCGCGAAATACTTCATAGTCGCGACGAAAGGTTCGATAGAGCAAATCTAGGTTATCCGATTCATCATCAACCACCATCAATTTGAGTTTTGTCTCAGTTCCCTGGCTCATGCGCTACATTACCCTTAGGCATAATTGCGGTGTAAAACAGCTAACAATTGGCAAATCTTCAAGAGGTGAAGTTAGGAAATAAAGTGCTAGAGGAAGCTACACCCTACCGCTCTGCTAGAGTATTCTACAGAGCATTCTACAACCCTTAGACAATCGTGCCCCCACAATTAAACCAAGTCAATTAAACTAAGTCAATTGAACCTGTATCAAGCAAACCAAGCTTGTTAATTCATAACTTCACTAGTGGCTAATATACCAACTCCATTTAGCTAGCTTAGTGATAGTAGGTAAGATTTAAATATGTGTGCAAACATCAGTAGATTTAAGTTACCCATTATGCTTCACCAGGTATCATCTTAATCGTTATTTGGTGGAATCACTTGTAATCCTTGGGGTGTTTCTACGACATCACCACCTAACTCCCGAATTTTGCGAATAGCATAATCCCGTGTTTTACGATCAGCAACATTACCCAAAACGATACTCCAGGCAGAAACTTGCGCATTTTTGCTGTTAGGATTGCGCGCCAAGAACCGGGCCGTGCGCCGAGAAAGTGCTGCTACTTGCTGGCTTTCGGCATCAGTGTATGACTCAGCCCATACGGCTGCTGTGGAGAATGAGGTTTGGGCAGCTAGGGGATCGCCTAAAAACAGTAATTCGTCAGTACCCTTATATCGCCAGATGTAGAACGAGTACGGAGGCACCTTGGGAGTAACGAATCGCAGTCCTTGATTCATAATTGCGATCGTCCGGTCAGGTCTGCCCGCGTATAGCGATGTACTCCCAGATAAGAAGACATACGCCTGCAAAAACCTAGGGTCACGGCTGAGAATCACCTCAAAGTAGTCTGGGCTAAGCTGATAGTCCGTAGCATTGCGGGCATCATCATCACCAAAATATTGCAGAAACTTCAGAAACGTCCAATTGGCAATCATATTGTCCATACCGAAGGACGGCAATTTTTTCATCACGGCTAGGTAAATTTGCTCGCCCTCAAGTTGGCGCTGAATTTCTGTTAATGACAATTTAGGCTGAGTTTTCCGGAGCTGGCTGAGTGTCGGAAACTGAAAGCCCGCAATTGCTATAGCACTGACTAAAAATGCTGCCAGTGGTGCCCACGATCGGCGGAACCTCGAAGGTAGTTCTAAAAAGTTACTGGTTGGCTTGTCCATCACGACGACCTAGTTCATAGATCCCACAGCTTACAGCGGCTAAGATACCCAAACTTAGTGCCCAACTTTGCCCCAAACTCAGCTCTACCCCAAAACTGCACAGTAACCCACCTAACAAAAACGGTAGCATTGCCAGTAAGTTGGCGTAGATAGCGACTTGAGATCCACTAGAGCCTTGAGTATAAGGGTCATCTATAGATGGGGTTGAGTGGCGATCGACACCTGCAAGCCAGCAAAGGAGACTATGCTCTAACCATGCCCCTATTGGCGAGAAGCCCAAGTAGAGAGCAAGCGACCAAAGACCAACACTGGCGATCGCAGTGGCATTGAACGAAAGGGAACCAAGCACTGTAGACATGAATAATTGCTACGAGTAATGCAACGTCAGAACAGAACAATCTTTAAACTTCTAAACCTCACCTTGTCGATCTTAATCGGTTCAGCTTCTTTTTCTAAAGAAACTATAAAATGCACTGCTTGTCAGGATTACACCTGATGGTTTTTCACCATTCCACCGATGGGAATCGAAAGGGCTGTGCCCTACTGTGGAAGAGTCCGATAGTGCTAGGCTAAGATCAAGCTACTGATAACTGTGCGTTCTGTTATGGCTAACGACTCTGCTACTGCCGATTGTCCCCTCCGAGATGAGCTACTGCGGGAAATCAATCGTCGCCGCAATTTTGCTATCATTTCTCACCCAGACGCAGGCAAAACCACCCTTACGGAAAAGCTATTGCTCTATGGAGGTGCCATTCACGAAGCAGGAGCCGTCAAAGCCCGCCGCGAGCAACGCAAAGTCACCTCTGACTGGATGGAAATGGAACAGCAACGGGGAATTTCCATTACGTCCACTGTGTTGCAGTTTGAATACAACGGCTGTCAGATTAATCTGCTAGATACCCCCGGTCACCAAGACTTTAGCGAAGACACTTACCGCACCCTCGCTGCTGCTGACAACGCTGTGATGCTAATCGATGCTGCCAAGGGTCTAGAGCCACAAACTCGCAAACTGTTTGAGGTTTGCCGAATGCGGGCATTGCCTATTTTTACTTTTGTCAACAAGCTGGATCGTCCGGGACGAGAACCACTAGAGCTGCTAGATGAGATTGAAAAAGAACTAGGACTCCAGACCTATGCGGTGAACTATCCCATCGGCATGGGCGATCGCTTTCAAGGTGTATTCAACCGGCGCACTCGCCAAATTCATCTGTTTGAGCGCAGTGTCCACGGTAGCCGTGAAGCTAGGGAAACGATCGTTGACCTTACAGATCCTCAAATTGACGACTTAATCCCCGCTGATGTTTTCCATCAGTTCAAAGATGAGCTAGAGCTATTGGAAGGTATTGGGCCAGATTTGGATCTAGACTTAGTGCATCAAGGCAAAATGACCCCTGTGTTCTTTGGCAGTGCTATGACGAATTTTGGGGTAAAGCCGTTTCTAAACGCCTTTTTGGACTATGCACTTAAGCCTGGTGCCCACCACAGTAGCCAAGGTGACATTGCCCCTGATTATCCCCAATTTTCGGGCTTTGTGTTTAAGCTCCAAGCCAATATGGATCCTAAGCATCGCGATCGCGTTGCCTTCGTCCGTGTGTGTTCTGGCAAGTTTGAAAAGGATATGACAGTTAACCATGCTCGCTCTGGCAAAACTGTGCGCCTCTCTCGTCCCCAAAAGCTGTTTGCTCAAGAACGTGAATCCATAGACAGCGCTTATCCTGGTGATGTCATTGGTCTAAATAATCCTGGGATGTTTGCGATCGGCGATACTATTTACATCGGCTCCAAGATAGAGTACGACGGCATACCCTGCTTTTCACCCGAACTGTTTGCCTACCTGAAAAATCCCAACCCCTCTAAATTCAAGCAATTTCACAAGGGCGTGTCAGAACTTCAGGAGGAAGGTGCTGTGCAGATTATGTACTCCGTAGATGACCTCAAACGTGATCCCATTCTTGCTGCCGTTGGCCAACTTCAGTTCGAGGTGGTTCAATTTCGCCTCAAACATGAATATGGTGTAGAGACTACCTTAGATCCCTTGCCCTATTCCGTCGCCCGTTGGGTGATTGGCGGCTGGGATGCTCTAAAACGTGTAGGCCGTCTGTTTAACACTGCTGTAGTTAAGGATCTTTGGGATCGTCCGGTATTGCTCTTCCGCAACGAATGGAACCTGCAACAGGTGCAAGCCGATCATCCTGAACTTGAACTCAGTGCCGTTGCCCCGTTGAAGTGAGTCTCTTCAGAGCTTAGGAATCAAGGAACTCATTACCTCAACCGACTGGGGTGCACTTGGTAGAATCCATAGCGTTTATGGGTATACTGAACCAGGATTCACAATGATCGGAATGGAAGCCTTGTCTAGAGTAGATCACAGCCTACCTGAAGTTGTTTATACCCCTCAAAGCCAGCTCCGACATCCCTGGCGATTGTTCCGAGACATGGGACGAGACTTGATGGCTTCTCGGGAACTCGCATGGCGATTGATGGTACGAGACATTAGCGCTCAGTATCGACAGTCATTTCTAGGCATCTTTTGGGCGTTTGTGCCTCCGATCGCCACCGCTACTGGACTAACCCTTGCTAGCAATGCCGACATTCTCAATGTTGGTTCGACTGAGATACCATACCCAGCCTATGTAGTCTTTAGCATGGCCCTGTGGCAGACTTTTGTAGAAGCCCTCAATGGCCCCATGAACGGTGTTGGTTCTGCTCGCCAAATGCTAGCCCGCATCAACTTTCCCCGCGAGGCGTTAGTGCTTTCCCAGCTAGGCCAAGTTTTTTTCAACTTTGGCATCAAGCTAATCCTGATCATTGCGCTGTTCTTCTGGTTCAAAATGCCGATCACCTGGAATGCTCTGTTGGCACCCGTGGCACTTATTCACCTAGTCGCCTTAGGAACGGCGATCGGTCTCATTCTGACTCCTCTTGCAGCCCTGTACCAAGATATTTCCAGAGCTTTGGGCGTAGGTCTCAGCCTCTGGCTATTTCTGACTCCTGTGATTTACACTGCACCCAAACAAGGTATATTTGCAACCTTAGTGCAACTGAACCCTGTCACACCATTATTGGTCACAACCCGCGAACTAGCAACAACGGGCAGTATTTCCAATATCCAAGGCTTTTAGGTCACGAGTGTGTTCGCCCTAGCTGGTCTGTTAGTGGGTTGGCTAATCTACCGAGTCTCTATGCCATTTATGATCGAGCGGATGAGTGCTTA
>JANWZG010000036.1 GCA_025054735.1 Cyanobacteriota bacterium
AGCTACTATGCCCAGCAGCAGGCTACCACCTATCCCCAGCAGCCAGTCCCTACCTATCCTCAGCAACAGGCTCCTACCTATCCTCAGCAACAGGCTCCTACCTATCCTCAGCCCGTAAACCAACCAACGATGCCACCACCGACGCAAGCGGCAACGATCGCAGTTGGGCGCAGACCAGAACCAGCAACCTATGCCAGTCAATCATCTCGACAGTCTCAGTCTGAGTTAGATGAAGGCAGGGGGCTGCTCGACAACCCCATCGGCATTGGGGCGATCGGTGCAGGCATTGCCCTAGCCGCAGGCTTAGGTTCTTGGGCAGTCGTCAACTATCTCAACAGCCGTCCTACTCCTAGCCCGTCACCTACGCCGACGATCGTCCTTAGCCCTAGTCCCACTACTCCTAGCCCTACGGTTACCCCCTCCCCTAGCCCAGTTACGATCAATCAGCCCCTTAATCTAAAAGCCAATCAAACGCAGCAGATTGAGGGCAGTTTGCGAGCTAACCAAACCCTGAATTACCAGATTAGGGGCAAGCAAGGGCAACAGCTCATTGCCGCCTTGTCAGGCAAGGGGATGCTGATGACAATTCTGACCCCTAAGGGACAGCCCGTGAATGATACAGCGGCTGACACTAAATCGTGGCAAGGGGCCTTGCCTGCCGATGGGGATTACACTGTGCGTCTAAGCCTATTGCCAAACCAAGCGGCTAGTGATTTCAAGCTTAGCCTTACCCTCAACGAGCCAGTGCCATCGCCCTCACCGTCACCGTCGCCCTTGCCGTCACCATCGGAACCTATTGTAGGCACGCAAGTTCGCCGAATCAACGTCGTTGCTGGTGGTGACAGTGTTGAAATTGCAGATATGGCTACTCCGAATACAACTCTGCGTTACCTTGTGAGTCTGCAACAGGGGCAGGTGTTAGATGCGATCGTGGTCTCTGGCTTGGTCACCATTACCATTCGCTATCCTGACGGCACAATTGTGGAAGACGCTGGTGGGCTAGTGCAGTGGCAAGGGGAAGCAACCTTCAGCGGTGACTATCAGATTGATGTTGTGGCGATCGAACCTACCGATTTCGTGCTCCGCGTCGGGGTGCGCTAGGGATAGCCCCCGAACCCAAGAGTTTTTAGTCAGTGTTTGTCAGCAGGCTTATGGGTAATACGTTTGGACAATTGTTTCGCATCACTACCTTTGGGGAATCCCATGGTGGTGGAGTCGGAGTCGTGATTGATGGCTGTCCCCCCCGGTTGGAGATTACTGTTGAAGAGATTCAGGCCGAGTTAGATCGCCGTCGTCCTGGTCAGAGCAAGATTTCTACTCCCCGCAAGGAATCTGACACCTGTGAGATTCTGTCGGGCGTGTTTGAGGGCAAAACCCTGGGAACACCAATCATGATTTTGGTGCACAACCAAGACACTCGCCCTCAAGACTACGCGGAGATGGCGCAGAAATATCGCCCATCCCATGCAGATGCCACCTATGATGCCAAGTATGGGATCCGTAACTGGCAGGGGGGTGGTCGCTCCTCCGCTAGGGAAACCATTGGTCGTGTAGCCGCAGGGGCGATCGCCAAGAAAATCCTACATCAAGTAGCTGGTGTAGACATTGTGGCCTATGTGAAACGGGTTAAGGATTTGGAAGCCGTTGTGGATCCAGAAACCGTAACCATGGCCGATGTAGAACGAACCATTGTGCGCTGCCCTGACCTAGAGGCTGCCGATCGCATGATCGAGCTAATTGAAACCGTGCGGCAAGCGGGGGATTCCGTCGGTGGGGTGGTGGAATGTGTAGCGCGCCAAGTGCCCCGTGGGCTAGGTTGCCCTGTATTTGACAAACTAGAGGCTGACTTGGCCAAGGCAGTCATGTCACTTCCGGCCAGCAAAGGCTTTGAAGTTGGCTCTGGCTTTGCAGGCACCTTGATGACGGGTAGCGAACACAACGATGAGTTTTACCAAGAGCAGGGACGCATTCGCACGGTTACCAATCGATCAGGTGGCATCCAAGGAGGTATCTCTAATGGAGAGCATATTGTTCTACGGGTAGCCTTTAAACCTGTAGCCACCATTCGTAAAGAACAGCGTACCGTTACTACCGATGGGGAAGCAACCACCCTAGCGGGCAAAGGCCGTCATGATCCCTGTGTGTTACCCAGAGCAGTGCCTATGGTGGAAGCGATGGTAGCGCTAGTGTTGTGCGATCATCTTCTGCGGCACCAAGGTCAGTGCAGTTTGTGGTAGGTGCAGTGTGATGTTGGAGACAGTTCTAACCATGGGACGATCGATAGCAACGTTAGTAGGGCAGTACGTGCAGCGATATCTTCATCGGTTTATAGCCATGGGTCTAATAGTGCTGCTTGGGTTTACTGCCCCAGCCCTAGCAGCCGAGACTAGCAACAGCGACCTCCTGCAAGAGTTAGAGCGCATTGGTCAGCAGGCCTTTGCAGCTACCCAGGCTAAAGACTATGCGACAGCAGAGCAATATTGGACTGAGATGATTGAGAAATTTCCCAATAACCCTGCTGCCTGGAGTAATCGAGGCAATGCTAGGGTCAGCCAAAACAAGTTGCAGGAGGCAATCGCTGACTATAACCAAGCTATTGCCCTAGCTCCGGATGCTCCGGATCCCTACTTAAATCGAGGTGCTGCCCTAGAAGGGCTAGGGCGTTGGGATGATGCGATCGCTGACTATAATCGTGTTCTAGCCCTAGATGCCCAGGATGCAGCAGCCTACAACAATCGTGGCAATGCCAAGGGTGGCAAGGGAGACTGGCAAGGGGCGATCGCTGATTACCTGCGCGCTACAGAACTAGCTCCTGACTATGCCTTTGCTTTCGTCAACTATGCGATTGCTCTTTACCAAGTGGGCGAAACCGATACTGCTATTCGCAAGCTCCGTAACCTAGTCCGTAAGTATCCCCAGTTTCCTGATGCCCGTGCTGCCCTCACTGCTGCTCTGTGGAAACAAGGACGACGGGGCGAGGCCGAAAGTCAATGGGTAGCCGTCGTGGGGCTAGATCCCCGCTACAAAGATCTAGACTGGGTGCGGCACGTTCGACGCTGGGCACCTGCCATGACTGCTGCCCTTGATAGCTTCCTTAAGCTACAGGACTAGCTGCGATCGTAGTTCGCAGGATCTCTGCCATGGCCTGTTTTTGTTCGGCATCATAGCCCCAACGCTGCAAAAACGCCTGGTAGGGGCCATCGCCTGTTGTCAAACTCGTCAACATCTCCCTAGCTCGCTGGTCTACTTCTGGTAACTGGAGCGCCTTAAGCAGGTGAGCTGATCGACTCTGTACCCGTTTTGAGCCTTCAGCCTCGGCAGGAGACTGTTGCCGTTGGTGGTGAATCACCATAGCTGTGGACATAACCAAATTCTTTACCATCAGTTCAGCCACAATCGCCGGGGACGACCGCAATGCTGCAATCAGCTCAGGGGATGGGTTATCTGCAACGGAACCCGGATCAGGCAGATAGGTGACAAATAGTCCTCTAGCACCGTTTTCAGTTTTTACTAGTTGGGCAACAACATTGGCTGCTTCAGCCTCAGTAATTTGTCCGGTTGCCAGTTGGGTCAACAGGTTCTCGGTTAGGGCGATCGCCTGCTCAAAACTGATAGCATCAGGAACAACAAGTGTCATGACATCCATTGAATTCATTACTCCACTCTACCTACTATCAGCCAATTTGGATAGGTTAAAACCGTTGGCCTCAGCAAGGAACTGATCAACTAGCCAACCTCCTGGGATGGAGTTCAGGATCCGATATCTGCGGAGTATCAATGGCTCGATCACTGATCTGAAGTTCGGCTGGCAGGGCATAAAAATGGCCAACGCTGGTTGCTAACCTAGAGCAAGCCTTGCAATCCAACAAGGACTATTAGGAGAAACCCTGCGCGTCTAAGTTGGATGATTAGGCATCTCCAACGACTTCGGATGACATCAACGAGCGCACATTGGGGTCAGAGGCTGCTAATGGTTTATAGCTGGAGTCCCTATTGTTATCATCCGAGTGTAGCAGTGATGAGCTAAAGTCCTCATCTGGCATTCGGATAGCTACAAGGGCTGTTTTAATGACAACTGCGATCGGCACCGACACAATCACACCCAATAAGCCGCCGATCCTCGCTCCTGTCAAAATAGCAATCAAAATCCACACCGGGTTTAAACCTGTAAAACTACCTAGTAATCGAGGAGCCACAAGGTTTTCTAGAATTTGTTGCACGATGACGGCAGCTAGCAGAGTCTGGATCCCTAACCAGAAATTCTGTAACGTCACCAGAATGGTGACAATGATAATGCCGACAGTGCCTCCAAAGGGAACTAGTGCCATGATGCCGATCGTCAACCCAAATAACAGGCCAAAGGGCACCTTTAACCACAGGAAGCTAGGTACCAGTGCCGATGCCATGCAGGTGGCAATAATGAGCTGATTAATGAAGAAATTTTGAAAACTGAGGCGCAATGTCTGGGAAAAGGGGCGTTGTACCTTAGCAGGTAGCCAAGAAATTAACCCATTCCAAACCTCATCTCCGTGTTGGGAGATGTAGAAGGCCAGAACAAGAGTCAGGGCAAAGTCTAATAGACTGGTGACGGTAACCACAGCAAAGTTGAGCACTTGCCCCGCGATCGCTTGCACTTGCCCCTTGAGACGATCACTGATCTGCACGAACAGCGAGTCAAAGTTAAGGGGTAGCCCCAGCTTTTCGGCCTGCTCATTCAACATGATGACTTGGCGACGACCAGAATCAATAAGTTCTGGCAGCCGGGTTACCAATTGTTGCGCTTGGGTAATGGCATCGGGTAAGAGAGTAATGCCGATCGCAGTCAACAGGGCAATGGCTACCAGAAACACCAACACAGCCACAGGGCCGCGCTTGGCTCCACGTCGTTCTAGAAAACTGATGGGATAGTTGAGTAAGAACGCTAACAGAGAAGCCCCCACTAGAATGGTAATCAGCGAGCGGAAATAGTTGAAAATGGTGGCAAATGCCCAGCCATTAATGACCACTAGAGGCGCTGCCAAAATAATCATCAGCACCCTAATCTGTAAGCTAGTACTCTGCCACCACGTCATTAGGTTATTACTCTGCATGGGTAGTTGACCATGAACCCCGTTCACATTTCAATAACTTATCTAGACTAGCAACATCTCTGCCAGTGCCTGCACGAATTTTTTGTTCCATGGCGATATTTACTAGTTCCATTCCTAACCGCACTAAGTAAGCTTGCTCTTCCTCCGAGCGAATCTGCGCTCGATCGCTAGCCTGTCGATAGGACTGTTGAGGAGATAGATTAAACTTTTGCAGCAAGGCAGTAACCACGTAGTACTGTTCTGGACGAGCTGTAAGCAAGATGTCAGCGATCGAGCGGTCGAGGATTGTGTCAATCTCCTGTTCACTGGCTCGCTCTTGTAGCCACACTTCTGAAGTAGACACTGGCAAGTCGGTGGTGAATTCATCTACCTTGGCAAAGGCATGGGCCTCAGCATAGGATACCCGTCCATCACGATCGTAGTCTGCCGAGGCAACTGCTTGCCCTGTACGAGACCTGCCACTTAAACCAGCAAAGAAACTAGAGCTATAGTCCCGGTAGTCTGCTTCATTCACAGCCGGGGTACAACCTACCGACGGCAAGGTTTTAATAGTAGCGAAAAAACCACACCGACTCTGAGTTGCTAGGGGATAGCGTGGATTCCCACCTTGGTAGACAAAATTAGCAAAGGATCCGGAATAGCACTGTGCCATCATTGTGACAATCGGCTTATTCGCAGGGAGTTGATCTAACAGTGTAGCCAGCTCTTGCACTGTCATGTACTGATTATTCCACAGCATGAGGGCATTGTTGTCCGGGTTACGCTGGTTGAAGTCACCATGCCCTGTGAAGTAAAAGAAAATACTCTGTGTTGACGGCGATCGGCCCACTCGCTGAAACCACTGCTGAATATTGGCAGGTGTTGAGGCTCCGTTCAAGTTGGGAATTTGGGGTAGTTTAAACTGCTGCCGTCCACGGCTATCGATATAACGAACACTAGGCTGCCTGCTATTGCCATTAGCAAAGTATACAGTTGCACTAGCTGGGCTGTATCCTAAATGACGCAGGGTGCGTTGAAAATACAGCACATTCTTTTCCAGAGCAATCTCAGTATTGCGAGGGCTAGAGCCGCCAGCCACTACCAAAAAAGCAGGTGGTTGGCCTTGACAGGTGCGGTGCCCAACATGGGGAGCTACAGACAACTTGCTAGTATCTTTGCCAAACAATGATAGCCCTATCAGCATGATGGTTGGCAGACTAACAGTGGTGAATGAAAGCATAGGACGCAATGACAGTGCATGATGCTCTCATTGTAAGCGATGTCTATTATGACCTTGGGGAATTCACAGGGGTGGTATGTCCATCTCCCCCAATTTTTGATGTTCGATACTACAATGCAGCAAGTAATTTGATTATCTTTGATTATCTATCTGTAGTGGTTCTCGGTGGTCTGGGCAATGGGTGAGTTGAGTCGTATTCCGGTTGGCATTGTAGGCGCATCAGGCTATGGTGGTGTGCAGCTAGTGCGGTTATTGCTAGAGCATCCACAGGTTGAGATTGTCTATCTTGGCGGCGATAGCAGTGCTGGACAAACCTACAGCGAAATCTATCCACACTTGGAAGGTCGAGTCAAGCTAAAGGTGGAGGCGATCGACCTGTCAGTTATTGCTAGTCGCTGTCAGGTAGTGTTTTTGGCCTTACCCAATGGGCTGGCCTACAAGATGGCTCCGACCCTACTGGATAAGGGTTGTAAAGTTCTAGATCTATCTGCTGATTATCGATTTAGAAACCTAGAAACCTACAGAGCTTGGTACGGCGGCGATCGCACTGACGATGAGCTAGCAGAGTCTGCTGTGTATGGCCTACCGGAGCTATATCGTGAGCAGATTCAAGAAGCGCAGCTTGTGGGTTGTCCTGGCTGTTATCCTACTGCTAGCTTGCTGGCTCTAGCACCATTGATGCGCCAAGGGCTAGTAGTTCCAGGTAGTGCCATTATTGATGCTAAATCGGGCACCTCTGGCGGTGGTAGACAGGCCAAAACCCATCTGTTGCTAGCTGAAGCTGATGCGTCTGTGTCGCCCTATGGGGTAGTGAGTCATCGGCATACACCAGAAATCGAGCAAGTTTGTACTGATTTAGCTGGCTACGATGTAACGGTACAATTTACGCCCCATCTGATCCCAATGGTACGGGGCATGTTGGCGACGGTATATGCAACCCTGCGGGATCCAGGTCTGGTGTCAGAGGATTTGATTACGATTTATAGCGCGTTTTATCGAGCGTCTACAACCTGGGTCAGGGTATTGCCTATTGGGGTCTATCCCCAAACCAAGTGGACAGTAGGCACCAATCTCTGTTATTTGGGCATTGAGGTAGACTCTCGCACTGACCGCGTTATCGTTATGTCTGCGATCGACAACTTAATGAAGGGACAGGCCAGTCAAGCTGTGCAATGCATGAACTTGATGATGGGCTGGGATGAAGGCATGGGACTACCCCGCCTTGGTTTTTATCCCTAACAGCTTGCCGATCGTGAGGCTGTGCCTAGCGGCGAAGTAACTTTCGTCGCAAGCTTACCATCAAGGTAGTCATTTCGGGCAACTTCAGTTGTATGGCTAGCACAGCAAACGTGGTTAAACCAACTGCTCCACCCACAGCCAGTTGCAGGCAAGTGACCCAAAAGCCCTCGGTGCCCAAACCCTTTTCCATTAGGGTTACAACTCCAAAGGCAACCATGCCAGAGACAACACTAGCAATCGTCAACATCAGCACTTGCCAACCCCACTGCCACAGCGGCAGTCCATTTAGCCGATGGTGCAAAACTATGACCATCCACACCAGTGAGATTAAGTTCACCCCAACAGTTGCTAGCACTAAGCCAGGAGCCTTAAACAAACTGACGAGCACGTAATCTAGTAAGGCATTGAGAAAGATGTTGACAACGCTAATCCGGAAGGGGGTGTTGGCATCTCCTAAACCATAGAACACCCGCACAATCACATCTCGGCCTAGATAGACAAACA
Organism: Cyanobacteriota bacterium; assembly: GCA_025054735.1. NCBI lineage: Bacteria > Bacillati > Cyanobacteriota > Cyanobacteriota bacterium. Next base: position 8,053 of record JANWZG010000036.1, read on the forward strand.
TGCCTAAACTGTAGGCAATCAATACTTGGGTAACCAGAACAGAGGCGGCGCGATCGAAGGCAAACCGCTCATAGACAATGCGGACAATCAGGTGTGCCAAGGCGATCATCAGTCCCCCTAGGGGCAGCATGGTGAGGGCAGTCAACATCATGCCTTGACGGATACGTTGCTTGAGTTCATGCCAGTCTTCGGGGGCAGTAAGCCGCGAGAACACCGGTAGCAGGGGCACCAGAATCATGTTGGACATAATGCCCAAGGGGGTTTGCACCAAAAGTCCGGCATAGCCCAAAGCAGCAGCAGCTTGGGGTAAAAAGGAGGCAAAAAACAGGTCAGTATACACGTTAATCTGTAACATGCCAGAGGCCAGAGTCGCAGGCCCCATCACCCTTAAGACATCCCCAATGCCGGGTTGCTGGAGATTGAAGCGGAGCCGAAACCCGCCCAAGCCCGATCGCTGGGCCGCAATCACCTGGGCTAGCCATTGCCACAGGGCACCCAAGAGGGTTGTCCACGCTAGCACCTGTCCCCCTAGAAGTGCATATTTTGGGGTGGTAATATCGGCTCCCAACGAGAGCGCTAGAATACCTAGACCCAAGATAACGCTGGCACTAGAAAACAATGGGCTGATAGAAGGTAGCCAATAGTGATCTGCCGCATTCAGAGTACCGAAACCAATACCGATGACTCCTGCCAGAAATGCCATGGGTGCCATGATCTGGAATTGCTGAATGGCGATCGTCCGAATTACTAGTCCCTCTGAAGTTTTGCTGAGACCAGGAGCAACTAGGTCGATCAACGGTTCTGCAAACAGCCATAGCAGCAGAGTAACAACGAGTAACACTGCCCCAACTAGGGTAGTAATGGTTTCCACAAGGGGTGCTGCTTCCTCTTTGCTGCGCTTGGCAAGGGCGCTCACGATCGCACTGTGAAACGGCCCGTTAATGCCCCCCAGCAGAATCAGGAGAAATCCTGGAATCACATAGGCGTAGTTGTAAGCATCGGCAACAACCCCTACCCCAAAAGCTGCCGCGATCGCCTGTTGGCGCACTAGACCAAACACCTTGCTAATCAGCGTGGCCGCAGCCACAATAGTGGCAATGCTAGCCAGCGATCGTGTCTTGCGAGGCTTAGAAGCTGATAGGCTAGATTCCGCAGCATCAGTAACCAGCGGCTCTGGCTCAGTCGGGGAAGACTCTGGAATCTGGTCAGATGGTAGGTTAGACAAGGGTGTCACTAGAATGCATGAACAACAAGATGGTTAGATCAAACCATCCGCCTCACCATTTAAGCGTGAAATGACTCCCATAGATTGCCAACAGTACTCCAACCAAATTCAAGCTAATTTGCCGCAATCCCCAGGGCCAAACTCAGCAGATCCAACCAGATTTTTCGTATATTAAAAAGGCTACCCTTTCATCACCAGGGTTCCTGGTTACTGATACTACGCATGGACTCTGCATCAGAACGCACTACCAGCAGCAAAAAGCAGCCTGAGTTTTCTACGGACGATTTTGCCAGGGCGCTGGAGGCAGAAAACTCTCAATTTCAGGTGGGACAAGTCGTGCGGGGTGTTGTGACCAGCTATGAATCTGATGGTGCCTATGTTGATATTCGGGGTAAGTCAGCAGCCTTTGTCCCTATCGATGAGGCATCGCTCCAGCCATTTCGCCAACTCGCCGAGGTGTTGCCTTTAGAGGTAGAGCATGACTTTCTCATCATTCGTGAACAAAACGATGATGGTCAAGTTACCCTATCACGGCGACAATTGCAAATTCGGCAGCAGTGGCTGCGATTTGCCACCATGCAAGCAAACCGAGAGACGATCGCCGTTCGAGTTACAGGCACCAACAAGGGTGGCCTAACAGTGGATGCAATGGGAATGCGTGGATTTATCCCGCGATCGCATCTGACCCAGAGCAGCACACTAGATACTCTGAAGGGCAAAACTCTGACCGTTGCCTTCCTAGAGGTAGATGCCAACAATCGCCGTTTAGTGCTATCTGAAAAACAAGCAAACCGAGCTGCCAGTTTCAGCCAACTTGAAGTCGGTCAGGTCATCCAAGGCACCATCACCAACATCAAACCCTTTGGTGTGTTTGTCGATTTTGCAGGCACCAGCGGCTTGTTGCATATTAACCAAGTCAGCAAAACTTACGTCAGCAACTTAGAGGAAGTCTTTCACGCTGGACAAACCATCAAAGCCGTAATTCTAGATCTAGACGAAGGCCGAGGACGCATTTCTCTCTCTACCAAAGTACTCGAAAACTTTCCTGGCGAAATTTTGCAACAAATGGCAGAGGTAATGGATAATGCTGAAGTCCGCGCCCAAAAAATTCGGCAACAAATTGCTGATGGCGTGCAAGGGTAGCCAATTCACGGGTCTAGTAGCTCTCAGATGGATGAACACTCGTGTTGGCGAGACATAGGAGCACCTCATGAATTGTCCAGTTGAATATAGCGAGTCAAAATACTCATCACCTCACCCGGATTAGGTGCAGGTAATAGTGGACTCCATTCACTTACGGATGCAAAGCCCAGCCGATACAACGTCAAGATTGTGTTGTTGACTCCTCTGCGAGAGCCAACTAGCAGTACTCGCAGCGGTTCTCGATCGGGGACTGACTCAGTTGTCATTCCCAGCAAACCAGGAACAGTGGGTATGTCACTGTCTCCCACACTGAAACTCATACGTAATCGACTGTTCACTAAAGGATTTTTGCTGACGGATAGCTGAGCAGATGGTTGGTTAGACATAACATTCCCCTGTAAAATGTGTACCTAGTGTTAATGACGTGACTTGAGTTCAATGAAGTTGCTAAACCTAAGCATGATAATGACTCAGACATAAGACAGTGCTAGTAACTCTCTGTCAACTATTGGTTGCTCACTAGTTGTTTGATAACCAGTTTGACAGCCAACGGTGATTAGTCATTTGTGTCTAGCTACTAACTCAATATCTAAAATCTACACGCTACAGGATACGATGTCAACACCCTGTTGCTAGGTTTTTTGCTAGTTGTTAACCAAGGGGCAAAGCCAAGAAATTGTCTGGTCATGAATGGGGGATCACGATGGCCACCTATGGTGTAGTACTAATTACAGCGTCTTCACAATCAGAAGCGGAGACCATTGCTCACAGATTGCTCCAGGGAAAATTAGCAGCCTGTGTGACTATTCTGCCTGTGCAGTCTATTTACATTTGGCAAGATTCTCTGCACAACGATCCGGAGTGGCAACTAATTGTGAAAACAGACCTAGACCAATTTGATGCCTTGGCAGCCACGGTGAAAACTGTGCATTCTTACGATGTACCGGAAATCATTGCTCTGCCCGTCGTTGCTGGTTTTCAACCCTACCTAGATTGGATTGGCGCTCAGGTGAGCCAGCATGACTGACGCGATCGCAACCCAACGCCTTAGAGTGGAACCAACTGCGTTACAGGCTGAGGCAATTCAACTGGCAGCAACAGCCATTCGTGAAGGAAAGTTAGTGGCCTTCCCGACAGAAACTGTCTATGGTTTGGGAGCTAATGCCTTTGATGCAACCGCGATCGCCCGCATCTTTGCCGCTAAGGGTCGTCCATTCTCCAATCCCCTCATCGTTCACCTAGCAACTGTAGAGCACCTGGCAACAGTCACATCTGAGATTCCTGACTTAGCCCAGCGCCTGTTGGCTCAGTTTGCCCCTGGCCCCCTGACGTTAGTACTGCCCCGCCATCCGCGTGTGCCCGCGATCGTCTCCGCTGGTCTCTCCACAATTGCTGTGCGAATTCCTGACCACCCCATAGCCCATGCCTTGTTGGTCGCATCGGATGTGCCCATCGCTGCACCCAGCGCTAATCGCTCCAACTATCCTAGCCCCACCACAGCAGACCATGTGGTAGATGACCTATGGGGACGCATTGACATTGTGCTCGATGGGGGGGCTACACCAATTGGTGTAGAGTCCACAGTTGTAGATCTGACGACTAATGTACCCCGTCTGCTCCGCCCCGGCAGCGTATCCCTAGAGCAATTACTGACAGTTGTCCCGTCCCTAGACCTAACACTACACCGGGTAACTAACTCTGATACATCTCCCACAGCCTCACCTGGAATGTTCCTCAAGCATTATGCTCCCCAAGCTCAGGTGTTGTTGTTTCAGGGCGATCGTCCGGCTGTGTTGGCCCACATGCAAGCTAGAGCCAGTGATCTGGTGCAATCAGGTCAACGCTTGGGGTTGCTAGTGACTGATGAGGATGCAGACCAGTTCTCGTTCCTTACCTCCCAACCAACCGTGATGATCGCTCACTTAGGAACCAGCAAAGACTTCACCACCATTGCTCAACGCCTGTTTGCAGCCCTGCGAGAACTAGACCGCTGGGGTGCTGATTTGATTCTTATGCGTGCCGTTGACCCTCATGGTCTGGGGCTTGCTATCTACGATCGTCTCTTCCGTGCTGCTGCTGGTCAGATCATCCAGTGTGACTCATGACTAAACTGTGACGAAACTACTGTGACGAAACTACTGAGTCACCACCACTTACTAAAGCCGGTACACAGGCAGCGTGAAATGAAAGCAACTCCCTCGGCCAGTCACAGAATCTACCCAAATTTGTCCATAGTGCGCCCGGATAATGCGCCGACACAACGCCAACCCTATCCCGTAGCCTTCCTTTACTTCATCACGCTGAAGGCGAAACCGCTCTTCAAAGATTTTTTCGCGATTGTCTTCTGGAATGCCAGGCCCATCATCGCACACGCTCACTTGGATTTTCTGCGTGGTTCGATGCAGAATCGACACCTGAATCGTGCCCTGCTCTGGGGTATATTTCACGGCATTGTCCAGTAGGTTAACAATGACCTGCCGCAGTCGCTCTGGGTCGGCATATACTGTGGGCAGATCACTGGGAATGTCTACTTCTAGCCGCTGGGACTTGGCATGAATACGATCGCTCCACTGCGCTAACACATCTCGGCACAGCGCCCCCAAATCTAGCTCTTGGGCCTGAATTCGCAGATCTGTCTGGTTGCCTTGAGCTGCTTGCAACAAGTCAGTGATCATGCGGTCAATAGCTTTTGTTTGAGTACGAGCATGACGCAGCAGTTGAGCAGTCATAGCCAAGGTTAGCTTTGATTCACCAGCAGCTTCACTCTGGGTTCCCATTTCCAGAGTCTCTAGGGCGATCGATGTAGCCGTGAGTGGATTGCGCAAATCATGAGCCAACATGGCAATAATCCGATCTTTAAACGTGACCTGGGCTAGTAGCTCTTCTTTTTCTTGCTTAAGCTGAAAAACCTCTTCTGAGAGTCGGATTAACTCAGCCAAATAACTTGTAGGATGTGGTTGAGACAGTCCTGAACCTGTAGTTGCTTGATCAGCGCCAACCATGGGCGCTGGTGGCAGGGTATCGCGATCGCTGCTGATCAACGCCTTAGTAATTTGCGCTTCCACTGCCCTTTGCCATCGAGGTAACCACTTTTCTAGTTGCACCACCAGGTCACTCCCAGCTAGTACTTGCCGTGGTTCTGGGTAAACCTTAATCAAGCTTGGTGTTGCTACCAACTTAAAGTGTTCTGCTAGGTAAGGCTTTTCCACCACATCTATAACTTGCAAATCCACACCCCGATCAATCTGATAGCTTGACAGACACTCCTGGATGTAACGGATTTGCTCTCCTGAGCTAGGACGCTTGTCAACAAACACAAGTAGTTGCAAAATTGGCGCACTATTAAGCGTAGGGTCAGAAAATGCCTGCATGGGTCAGGTTGACAGCGGATTACCAAGACACTCAGGAAACACCAGCCATCATTCTGCTAAGATTCAGAATCTGATTCGTAGTCTTTCCCTCATATAATAAATTATCGCTTTCTGGCTATTCTCACCACTGCCGTTGCCTCACGGGTTATGGGGTCAATGAAAATTTTGGCACTAGCATGGGAGTTTCCACCTCGGTTGGTAGGGGGCATAGCCCGCCATGTGTCTGAACTTTACCCTGAAATTGTTGCGCTGGGTCACGATGTGCATTTGATTACAGTCGAGTTTGGACAAGCACCTGCCTATGAGCGTGTTGACAACATCCACGTCTATCGAGTTTGTGTCGATGAAGGACGTGACTTTTTGCATTGGGTTGCCAACATGAACACCAGTATGGGTAGTAAGGCGGTTGAGCTATTGAACTATCTGGGTTCCTTTGACCTTATCCATGCCCACGATTGGCTCGTTGGTGATGCAGCGATTTCCCTCAAACACCACTTCAAAATTCCACTGATTGCCACGATTCATGCAACAGAATATGGTCGTCATAATGGCATCCACACCGATACCCAGCGATATGTTCACCAAAAGGAAAAAGACTTATGCTACAACGCTTGGCGTATCATTGTCTGCACCAATTACATGCGCCACGAGGTCGCTCGCACGCTACATAACCCTTGGGATAAGATTGACGTGATTTACAATGGCATTCGCCCGGAGAAAAAACATCTGCCTGCAGGGTTTGATGTGCAGGGGTTTCGCCGTCGATTTGCCCAAGATCACGAAAAAATTGTTTACTATGTGGGACGCATGTCTCCAGAGAAGGGGGTGGCAGTGTTACTGAATGCTGCTCCGATCGTCATGCAACACCTTCAGGGGCAGGTGAAAGTAGTGCTAATTGGGGGTGGCAATACCGATCGTCTCAAACAGCAGGCCTGGAACCTAGGTATTGCTCAGCACTGCCTGTTTACCGGGTTTATGCCCGATGCCGATCTCGATTGTTTTCAGGTAGTTGCCGACTGTGCCGTGTTTCCTAGCCTGTATGAACCGTTTGGTATTGTTGTGCTAGAAAGCTTTGCTGCACGGGTACCAGTAGTGGTATCAGACACAGGTGGACTACCAGAGGTGGTGAGTCACGGCAAGACGGGCATTATAACCCGTGCTAAC
>JANWZG010000037.1 GCA_025054735.1 Cyanobacteriota bacterium
GACTGTGAAGTCGGTGGTGTAGACGGCGGCGCAGTTGGCGGTGTGGGTGACTGTGAAGTCGGTGGTGTAGACGGCGGCGCAGTTGGCGGTGTGGGTGACTGTGAAGTCGGTGGTGTAGACGGCGGTGTGGTTGGTGGTGGCGCTGGGGTAGTAGGGGGTGGGGTGACAATATAGGGGGGCATGACGCTCATCCTACCGTTAGAGCCAGTAGTACCAGACCCAGATGTTAGCGGCTGAGGTGTTGGTGGCTGAGGTATGGAACCCAGGTGAATAGAGAAATCAGGATCGACGCGGATCGTAATGCCTAACTCACGACAAAATTCAGCGATCGCTACGAATGCAGAGTTCTCCATAATAATGCCCTGCATGAACGGACGAGCAGGAGTCTGAGGAGAGTCGATCGGGTTGCCCTGAGCATCTTCTGGCCGATTCAAGAATATCGGCACTATGGCATAGCCCGATACCGGTTGTGCATCTTCAAGATAGTTGGCCTGAAGGCGATTACTAATGACATTCAGATACCGCCCTCTGCCATTCCAGGTCAAGCGAAAACCATAGGCAGTTGCCAAGTTTGCCAATTTCACATAGCAGCGGTTGTCGGCTAACAGGTAACCCTTACTTAAAAAAGTGGTTTCACCCAAGTAGATGTCACAAAGGCGCAAAATATCCGATGGTCTAGCGGGTGCTGCTGGTGCAGGAGCAGGTGTCGGTGGTGGCGGTGGCGGCTCAGATACACCTAGATAAATTGACAAGTCTGAGGCAACTCGAATGGCGATACCCAATTCCTGACAAAAGTCTGCCAAGCTCACCCAAAGAGCATTATCAATCACTAGACCTTGCATGAAGGGACGAGTCAATACCTGAGAGTCAACGATAGCAACCCCTGAAGCATCCTCTGGGCGATTTAGATATATATCAACAGATGGAAACCCTAAAAATATCGGTGCAGCCGCTAGATACTTCACTTGGTACTGCGTTGTTTTCAGGTTGGCATAGCCCTTAGCTGCACTCCACGTCGTGGTAATGCCATAGGCTGCCGTTAGGGTGGACAACTGGGCATAGGCGCGATTATCTGTCAGGATCCAAGCCCTGCCAGCAATGCGGTTATTAATATAGAGGTTAACGTCACGCAGTCTGGGGGATCGTCTTGCGTCAATGGCTGCCTGCTGTAAATATTGCCGAATCATATCTCGTAACCGAAAACCCCCTTCACCAGGACGATCTGAGGGACTCAGTTGCCACAAGCCCCATCGCTCTTGGTAACCTGTGGGCCAATCATCAAACCAAGCCGTGGGGCCAAAGTTTTCATGAGGTAACCCCAGCAACCGAGCGCGGCGACTGTATTCCTCTGCTTGAACTGTAGAGGTGGGCTTACTCCACCCAGACACTTGTCGAGCTGCCTCTAAGGGAAAGTCTCGATTAGCAGCGGCTTCTGCTTGGGTCAAGATGCGTTGGATAGAAACATGTTCCGGTGTCCACCCTAGGCGATAGGCAAGGTTAGCAACTTCTCGACAGAGGCTATCAATTTGCTCACGTCTAGGGGGATAGCTTGACCAGCCATCACCACCCATGCAAGCCAGACAGAGACTAACGGCATGACTATTGCGACCGTGGGTATGACCATGAAGTGGCTGGTCATATCCAGCTAGGCGACGCACTGCACCATTACCTTGCACAACAGTATGATAAGTACCCGGAGATGCCCAGTTGTAGTCGGTTGCAGACCAATGGAGATAGATCTTGGTAATGGGTTGCGCCATATCGTAACTCTGACCTTTGGCTAGATTGGCAATTTTTCAATGCCTTTGTTAGATCCAATAACTACCATAACTGAGCCTTTTTGGAGTCGGCGGCTTGGTTCTGGGTTCACCTCAACATGGCCATCGTTAACGATCGCTAATAGGTTTAAGCCATAACGGTTGCGTAGTTGTAGTTCTGCAATTGTCCGATGATCAAACTCGGCGGGGGTGATCACTTCCACAATACTATGGTCAGGATCCAACTCGAAGCGATCAAGAATTCCTGGTTTCGTCAACGATCGAGCCAACGTGCAGCCCATTTCATGCTCTGGAAACACCACATGGTCAGCCCCAACCTTCTTTAAGAGCTTTTCATGAATTTCTGAGGAAGCCTTGGCAACCACATTAGGAACGCCAGCCTCTTTCAAGTTCATGGTGGTAATGACACTGGCTTCTACATAATTGCCAATGCTCACAATCACCGTATCAAAATCCGTGATACCTGCTTCTTTTAAGGCAACCAATTGTGTTGAGTCGATTTGAACAGCATGAGACGCAATATGGTCAGCTAGCACTTGTGCAACCCGCGTTTCTTCTGAGTCGGCAGCCAATACTTCGTACCCCGTATGATGCAAGGTGCTGCATACAGCCCTGCCAAAACGACCTAAACCAATGACAGCAAATTGTCGATTTCCTTCTCGCAGATGTCGAAAGAAGCTTAGGGAGGCTAAGTTCATAACGTAGGGATAAGACAAAACAACGGAACCGAAGGTATAGCTAGGATAGGATTGTCAGTCTATGGTTCAACCATGAACCTGAATCTCTACGTCAGGCTACGCTGTTAATCATAGAGCATCCTGATACCCTACGTTTTGTCAAGGTTTTAGCAGACATGTTGTCTTGCAAACTATTCTTTAGGATTGTTATAAACCAGCGATCGGTTGCCCTGCTCGATCGTAAACCACCACATCCCACTGGCCATTGACACTAGACTCGAAGGCAATACGACGACCATCAGCGCTAATGGATGGGTTACGAACAGCCGCCCGTAGGCTTGCCGTCAGATTACGCAATTGTCGGGTATTGCGATTATAGAGATAGATGCCAGATATGCCCTGACGGATGCCTGTAAACACAATGAACTGTCCATCAGCAGAAATTGAAGGCTGAGACGCGATAAAGTCTGGAGCATTCAGCCCTGGCAAGTCAATCAAGCGCTGAGTTGTGAGGTCGTATAGGTAGATGTCCTGACTGCCACGACGATCGGACACAAATATCAAATAACGCCCAGCCATCTGGGGTGATTGGTCAGCATAGGTACTATTGAGACTGCGCCCCCCTGGATCAAAGGGAAAGGTCAACAGCCGAGCAGGGGTAACACAACCCCCTAGACAGATTGTGAGCAAAGCTAGCAGTGGTATCTGTTTCATAAGGTCGCCAGAGCAATCTCTGATCGGGACTATGGTGATGGTTGCAAGCCAGGAATAGGAGCATTAGGACGATCCAATTCCACCGTAGCACCCCGATCTAACACTTCAATATCCCATTGACCCCGTGAACCTGTCTCAAAGGTGATGTAGCGTCCATCTGGGCTAATCTTAGGATTGCGGATCCAACCTTGGTATCCGATCGTTAATATCTGAGTACGTCGAGTTGCCCGATCGTAGAGTTCAATTTCTGGCCTGCCCCGGTCACTAGCCAAATAGACAATATAGCGAGCTGTGTAGCTAAGGCTGGGCTGCTCGGCGATCGCATTACGACGGTTTAGCTGGGGCAAATACACAAACTGACGCTGCTGCAAGTCATACAGGAGGATATTACGGCTGCCGTCTCGGTTAGACACAAAGGCTAAGAATCGACCGTCTCCACTTAAAGCTGGTTGTTCATCTGTATAGCGGCTATTGAGAGTACTAGTGAGGGGAAATTGATCAGTAGTAGCACAACTAGTCAGCGCCAACACAGTACTCATGGCTACCAACTTGGCAATCATTAAAGCTATGCGAGATAGCAAATCAGGACTGTGTAAACTCAGCAGACGTGTCGTCGTCATCCGTGAAACTGGTTGGCCTGGGCCTATCAGCATCATCCTCGTCACTGCTTCGCTGCCGCTTCCAGCTTACTTCACTGTTGTCAGCGTAGGCATCAACTGATTCGTCAGTGCCATTATTCGACCAATTGCTAGCATCATCACGTTGATCACCGCGCTTACCTGTTGATTCAAAAGGCTGGTCAACGGGTTGATAATCAACATAATCTTCATCCACAGCAACTCTAGCTGACGATCGCCGCCGAGGCGGTGACGGTTGATCATCGGGAGACGGTGAAGGTGGACGCGATCGGCGTGGCCTAGGTGGCAGATCTTCATCGTCCATGGGAGCATAGCCAGATGTTTGCTCACGACTGCGAGAGGGTCGTGCGGGACGATCATCCACCGATGTCCGGGGTGGCGCTTGATTGCTATCGTCTCGCGCAGGCCGCGGGCGGCGCTTTCGAGTCATATCGTCCACATCACCAGATGCACGCCCACGCGGTTCATCTTCGGGCGGGCGCACATCTCCCCGCAGAGGAGGCCGCCGACGGACTTCCGTATCGTAATTATCCTCGTCGCGATCGCGCAGGTCACGAGTGCCCCTGATGCGACGACGCTGGGGACGTTCATCAAAGGTTTCATAGTCATCCAGCTCCGCTCGATACACGCGGCTGACGGGGCGATCGTCATCCACGATTGGGCTGCGTTTAGCCTGTTCTGTAGCTACACCTCGCAGGCGGATACTTTCCCAGGCAAAAAACACGGCTGATCCTGCCAACAAAAACACTCCAAATTGTAAGATCGGATCAAGCCGCCATCCTTGGGACAATAGGATCAACCCACACAATAGGCCAACGGCTGAGAAGAAAATATCGTGGTCGCGGGCTAATTCAGGACGAAAGTTACGCAAAAAATACAGCCCGGCCCCAGCAACAGCTAGTGCAATCCCCAAAATACTTGCAGGATTCAGCCCTAAGTTAACTTGAGCCTGGACAATCTGAACAGATCCCTCCGCAGCGATCGCTATGTCCATTGCCCAGCTTCCTATAGCGTAAAATCCAAAATCTATCATTGCACTTAGCTACCTAGCCAAACCTCAGTTCCCTAACAGGCTAGCATACTCACAACACTGTAGGCTTTTAGTGCCAAGCTAGTTAATAATGTTAGGAGTCTTGGTGCTAGAGAGGCTGCATAGACAACCGCGATAAAGACCAAACTCAGCAAACAAGTCGGCTAAGTTGCAACTCCATCTCTTGTCCCAAACTCCTAACGCTAAACGTTATGCAGTACTATGTCTAGCGGCGAACAATCTTATCTTTCTGGCTAATAAACAGCAGAGCAACCGTAGTAGGAATCACAACGATCACCGCGCCCAAAATCAAGCTCCAAAAAAAGTTCATCAATGATGGTGTCATAGGGGTTACGAGTCTAAGAGTATTTACAAAACAGTTACAGAACTAATTCTAGTCGGAAGGGATCGTCTTGAGAAGACATAACTGATTCCAGAAGGTCGTTAAAATTAAATCATTATTGGTTTACAAACATTTACACTTAGGATGCATACTAAATGACTGCAATGACTGTGACGATCGGACTTACTTGGGGATTGGGATTGTTCTTAGGGTTGATGACTTTGCTATTTATCATTCGGATTGTATTGACTTGGACTCCACAAGTTGACCTCAGTCAACCGCTGTTTAAGATGGTTGTGATACCAACAGAGCCATTTTTGGCACCCTCGCGAAAGCTGGTGCCACCGATTGGTGGTGTCGATATAACCCCTGTTATCTGGGTTGGCATCTTTAGTCTGCTGCGTGAACTGTTGCTTGGTCAACAGGGCATTTTCACCATGATGGCATCCCGATAGGACATAACCTCATGGATAGCGCTCACATCGATCGTCTGTTAGACGACCTAAAAAATCCTGATGAGACCATCCGACAGCAAGCAACTGAGGCTCTCTGGCAGTTTTGGTTTCACCAAAAGGGCATCTATGGGCTAGAGCTACTTCAGCGTAGCCAAAGCCTCCTAGAAGCTGGTCAGGTAGCCTCTGCTGAAATGCTGCTAACTGACTTGATTCAACATCAACCAGATTTTGCTGAGGCATGGAATCGTCGAGCAGTCTTGTACTATATGACAGGTCGTTACCAACAAGCCATCCAGGATTGCAAGCAGGTCATTGCCCTCAACCCAGTGCATTTTGGGGCATTGCACGGCCTAGGGCTTTGTCGTGCAGCTATTGGAGACTATCTAGGGGCAATTCAGGCATTTAAGCGTGCTTTAGAGATTCAACCCTATGCCATTGAAAATCAGCGGTTACTGCTGGAATGCACCATTCGACTTGGCTAAGGGCAATTTTGTGGCTGTGGTCAGGGTTAAAACCCCTTGAGGGTGGAGTTTCTGATTAAAATCGGCGGTATGCAGTAAAGCCATAGGGTCAGAGATCATTAGTACAGAAACAATTGCCGTGTTAAACCTTTATCGCTTAGAAGACATTCAACCTTCTGATTGCGACTCTGTCGGAGAGCAGGGGTTTCACATGGCCCAGCTAGCTCGCAGCGGTGTGGCAGTAGTTCCTTCTCTGGTGATATCAGTCCAAGCGTTTCAAGCCTTCTTAGGGCAGATAAATTGGCTAGAGCCACTCTTTGCGGACTTACCTGACTCTTCACTATATCTAAATCAGCAAAATCCTTGTCAATTGCAGGCGATCGCCCGTCAAATCCGCAGTGAACTGTTGACTGCAACTCTGCCAAATGAGCTAGTGAGCGAGATTGTAGCGGCTGTATCTCCTTGGCAAGTGCCCGCCTTGACGCTGCAACCCTATGTCACGATTCAAGGCAACAGCACTCTCAGCAGTCAGCTCAGTGAGTTGTTAGATCCTCAAATCTGTTGGGTTGATCCAGCAGCCATCACCCAGGGACTACAAGCAGCTTGGGGTGAAGTGTTTCGAGCTAGGAGTATGCTGCTTTGGCAAGGTCACGGCATTCAACTGCAACACTTGAGAATGACGATCGTTGTCCAGCCCTTAGATTCGGCCCTAGGCAGCGGCACTGCCCAAACCGACGGCACTGATATTACAGTCCAAGCCTTTCGTGGTGTAGCTTTACGGTCATGTTATGGCATGTTAGTGCCAGATACCTATCGTTTGCGTTGTTACAGCGGTGAGTTGGTCGAGCAAATTATTACCAAGAAGTCTATATGTTGCACACCTACTTTACCAACCCGTAGACAGGCGGCTGATGAGACCTATCCCCTACCGATGGGGGTTCACGAAGCATTACCCTACCGACTTGAGGCTGACGACCAGCAACTTCACCCTGTACTTAGGGTAGACCAGTTACAGTCACTGGCTGAACTAGTGAGACAGGTGCAACCATTACTAGGATCCAAGTTTCGGATAGGTTGGATCTTTGCAAATCATGCTCAACATCTTGGGACTACCTTAAAGTTGTCTAGTGTCCAGATTATTCAGCATTCTCCACCAAGCCAACTTGCTCAGGCAGCAACATTGACTTCGCCAGCAACGACTCCGTTACCCCTAGTCAAAGGGTTACCAGCTTCTAGAGGGCAGGTTATTGGCACTGTTTATATAGTATCTGCTGCTCAAGCACGCCCCCATCGGCTGCATCCTGGCACTATTCTCGTCACTTCTAGCCTTAGTCCAGACTGGCTGCCCTTGTTAGAACAGGTTGTTGGCATTATCACTGAACAAGGGGGATTAACATCCCACGCTGCTATTTTGGCCCGAGAGTTGGGGCTTCCAGCGATCGTCAATGCTGCCCATGCCACACAGCGGTTGCAACCAGGACTGCCAGTATTGCTAGACGGCGATCGGGGTGAAGTTTACCCTGCCCAGCAATCAATGGTTGCCCAAGAGACACGGCCTCACCACGATTATTCGTTGTCGTCGTCTCTTGGCTATTCCGCGCCCGTGACTACAGTGCAGACTCAACTTTTGGTTAACCTCAGCCAAGTGCAGTCGATCGAGGTTGCCCGTCATCCTGGTGTGAGCGGGGTTGGGTTACTTCGCTCTGAGTTGCTAGCTCTCAAAATCCTAGACTATCAGCATCCGCGATCGTGGCTCAGGCATAATCGTCAAGCTATATTCGTAGAACGGATGGCGCTAGCAGTTAGTCAAATTGCTGCTGCCTTTTTTCCTCGCCCTGTGTGGTATCGCTCCTTAGATTTGCGCTCCCACGAGTTTCGTGCCTTGGTCGGGGGTGAAGAGATGGCGATCGAAGCTAATCCTATGCTGGGGTTACGGGGCACTCTCAGCTATGTTAAGGATCCCACGCTGTTTACACTGGAGTTAGCAGCTCTAGCGCAAGTCCAACACCAAGGGTATACCAATGTACATTTGCTCCTGCCCTTTGTCCGTACAGTTGAGGAATTTGAGCTTTGTCGGCAACAGGTGGTGAGTGCAGGCTTAACTACTAACACCCCCCTGCAAATCTGGATCATGGCAGAGGTACCATCTGTGGTCTGGCTATTGCCTGACTATGCACGAGCGGGTGTCCAGGGTATTTCCATTGGCACAAATGACTTAACACAACTGGTGCTAGCGATCGATCGAGATGAAACCCTCGCGGCTGAGGGCTACAATGCCAATCACCCGGCAGTATTGGGTGCGATCGCCCAGATCATCCACCAAGCACGAGCACTCCATATCCCTTGCTCCATCTGTGGGCAAGCACCCGTCCAGTATCCCGATCTCATTCCCTATTTAGTCCAACTAGGGATCTCATCAATTTCTGTAGAAGCAAGCGCCATTGAGCAGACCTATCAAGCCATCCTGAACGCAGAGCAACAACTTGGCTCCTCTTGCTTGCTATAGAGCAAGAAACTGACAAGCACGATAGTCATCATCAGTGGCTGGCACTAAGAGAATAAATAAGACATTGCTGAGACATCGCTGGTCGAGGGATGATTTGAGGTGACTGTCTGTCAGCATGTTCAAAGTGGGAATTTTGGCACAGTTAAAGCATTGCAGTGATATTTTCGCCAAGGATTAAGTATAGTCATCCCAGATTAGCAAGAAGCATTCAAGCCCCCTTACCCGCTCTGAAAGAAGGGTTGAAGTAAGGGTAAGTGTTCCAAGCTAAATTGGAACGACTATAAATCAACAGAGTGACCACTTAGGCTACCCTCGCCCCGAACCCTCTGCTAGAAACATGTCACCGTTGCGGGGTCTTCCCTTAGCCCTAATCCCATAGACCTTTCTCCTCCAAAGAGTTGGCACAACCAGCATCCTCTAACTCGCAGGCATTCGAGTCTGATTACAATCCATTAACAAACAATCTCCCCTGAGCGGCATCACAGCAGGCAGAGCCAAAGGGAGCGTGCCCTGAGTAAAGCCAAGGAGACTATATTCTTAAGTGATTTAGATTCGTAGCTCCTTGAGGGAGCCAAGAATTTGAGCATAAAAGGGTTGAGGACTAAAGTCCTCACTACGAACTTGCCTACTGTGCAGTGTGAGTTTAGGAGAAGTTTAGGAGAACGAGTCTCATTCCTCATCCGCTGCAATGCTTACTCCTAGAGAGACTACATTATTAGTTCCATCAGTAGTACCCCTGTCAGTGTTTCCCAAATTCACTCTGCATCGGCATAGCCCAATCCCAAAAAATTTGTAGTGATTCTTCTGGGTATGTTACTGCCAGATTAAATTCACCCTGTTCGTTGAATAGAAATTCCCATAGCAATACGCGAGCTATTCAGGGCATCTGTAGGGTGAGTTCTGACACGAACTGCAACTGCACCTGTGCCTTAACCCCACCCTTGAACACCATACGGCCTTATCCTACGAAAATTGAATTGGCTGGCATAAACGTGAACTTCACCGTCCCCTTCCAAGTTGGGAGAGGAATAGGTAGCTTGAGTAGTTATGCTGGAGGCTATTTATGGCAGCTATTCAAAGTTATAGGCAACACCTAGTAGCAGACCAATTGATGAGCCACCAGTCACCGTAGCGTTTAATGAGCCAGTAATTGTGATTTCTTTGGAAACGGGGACATCCACACCACCTGTAAACAACAGTTCAAAGGAGGTGCTGCCGCGGGTAGCTGCTGCTACACCAGCACCCAGGAAGGGAAGCACTGTAGCACCTGCTATCCGGCGACCCCGGAAATCGTAGGTAACCGGTAACAATACCGTGAGGTTATCAGTAAACAGGATTGATGGACGAAACGAGAGATAATTTGTAAAGCCAATTTTGCTAATGATAGCAAAGCTAGTTTGGCCTAAGCCTGTTCTGCCGGATCCTAGACCAATATTGAGGCCACCCCCAATGTAGCTGAAACCGTAGTTAGGTTCTGAAGAGGTAGTAACGTCTTGAATCTGCTTAGTATCAGCAGAGGCTACATTCATAGCAGTAAGCTGAACTTGGGGAGCTACATCCAGGGCCACTTGCTCAGGTGATAAGGTCACTGGTGCGCTGAACTGAGCAAGCATGATCGGAGCTTCGCCCTGGAATGTAACTGTGCTATCAGAAAACGTTGGCGCAGTTACCTGAAAGCCATCGCTCTGGGCATCCGTCATGTAGGCAGAAAGACTAGATGCACTTGTGATTTCTGGTACCTTAACTGAGCTGGTAGATAGCTGCTCAGCATGAGTTAGATTTTGTACTCCCAGTAATGCTGAGGTTGTAATACTAGCTACGAGTGCAGATTGACAAGCTAATACCGGTAAACGCATAATCACTCCTCCCAAAATATACTAAACAATCTTGTATTGGTGCAGTTAATTTAATAACTGAACTTGATCAGGAACACCACAATCCTTAAACTTCCCAAAAGTGTGGCAAACTCTTCAGAAGTTTTCCAAATACTAGCAGGAATGCCGATAAATCCCAAGTGTTATCGGCAGGGCTAGGATAGAGCTAGCTATTCTCTGATGTTCGAGAGTTAGGTAATGATGGCGCGGGTTTTGACGATCGTTGACGATTAATCAGTTGTCGTTGCAGGGTCTTAAACTGACGAGAGAGATAGCCAACATTCCCAGCTTGCCCACCATAACGCCAGCGAACATAGGCAGTCGAGATGTCATCTACAACCTGAGCCGTAGATTCGGGGTAGTGCTGACGAATAGTACGGGCATACTCCAAAGGAGTATCTGCTGCACGCTTACCATAACCCTGCATGGCCAGCCAGTTCACCATTTGTCGATAGAGCCGCTCCATAGGGGGCAGTGTTGCCAAGAAACGGTGGTAGCACCACGCTTGCCAGCTTGCCCACAGTAGCCAGCCACAGAATCCGATCGCCGTGGCCATGATTAGTGCTATCAAGATACCCAGCCACCCCTGACTCAACAAGGCAAAGAACCAGCCAATCATTTGCCCTAAGAAATCCATAACCACAGCAATTACTTGGTTGAGCCAACCGCGCAGCGGTGTAGGCAGCCATCCAGCTACCCATTTCCAAAAAGATTCTAGAACTGTGAAGCTTTCGTAGTCTTCGATTGAAGGGGGATAGAGTTCGTGCCCAGGAATGGGGTCAAAGGCAAACCACCCAAACTGGGGGAAAAACACCTCTGTGACGGCATATGCGTCTGTATTGCGAACGACATAGAAGCCAGTAAAGGGATTGAACTCACCAGGACCAAAGCCAGTGGCTAAGCGAGCAGGAATTCCAATTGATCGCAACATTACTGTCAGAGTTGTAGAAAAATGATCTGCATAGCCGCCACGATAGACAAAGAGAAACGCCTCGGTCATGTCTTGGTTAAGTTCCCAGAAGGGCATTTCTGGTAATATTTCGTAGTTTTGCTTAAGGTATTGGGTCAAGAACAGGGCTTTCTCGTAGGGAGAATCTAAGGGCTGGTCAGAGGTAGCAAGGATTTCTTCTGTTTTTTGTCGGATCCGTTGCACGATACGCGATGGCAATTGCAGGTAATAGTTCTTAATTCCTTTTGCATAGTCGGTAGAGGCGGTGCGCAGGCGACTACGATCGCGATAGGGCACTTCAGAAATGACAGTGTAGGTAAAGCCCTCAGTTAGGGCTAGGGGCGATCGTAGGCTGCCCTCTGGGTCAATACCAATCTGGCGGGTGGGAAAGTAAAGCTCCTTAGGTTGCACCAACGCTGGAATAATGTTGGGCATTTCTTCACTGACGATGGTGTACGTTTGCACAACCTCCCGAAAACGATTCAAGGTGTAAGGGCGCTCTAGGAAAAACTGATAAGTCCACTCCGGGCGAGTTACTGTTCTTGCTTCTGCATTGCGTGACACTTCCCAGCCGCGACCAGTATAACGATCAAACCCCATGACTCGCCAATAGCCAGCCGCCTGCGATCGCACCCGCATTACCACTTGCGGCTTCAACTGTCCTCGCAGGTTTTGGTTAATTTCCGTATTAAATCCATAGTATTGAACAGGATCCAATGACCCTGGTGCGCCAATGCGAGCCTGCTGGGGATCTCTTTGGCCAGCAGCATCAGTGCCTACTTGGTTGCCATTACCACCATTCCCTTGCCTGCCCTCTCGCACATAGCCCGGATTAACCACCCGCGTTGCATCAAACTCTCCCTGAAACTCAACTGGAGCGCTAACTGGAAAAGTACGCAACTGATAACCAGGCAACCGGGGCATGAAGGCAAAAATGACTAACCCCAGCCCTAGCACCGTAGCGAACAAAATACCTAGTTGCTTGGGAGTCAGGGGCATTACCGCCAACAGGTTGGCTCTAATGGGTTGAGCAGACTGACGATCGCCCACAATCCCCAACCGAGAGCGATAATCTAGCACCATCATGGGCAGAGCAATAGCAATAAACACCAGCAGTGCTGGTGCAAACATTAAAGTTTGACTCAAGGTTGCCGCTACCCCTAGCAAGATAAGGCCAATAACCATGGAATAGCCCAAATCTTTGCGTCGGGGCAAGTCGAAGCTGTGCAACACTTGCAGTTGAATCAATAGTTGCGCCAGGGCTAGTCGGGTATCGTTCAATGTACCGAGTAGGCGACTAAAGAAGAAAAACAGGGACAGCAACATCCCAATCGCCAACAGAAATTTGACTGGAATATTGCGTCGTCGTCGAGTTCGCCAACTCCATGCTGCTCCAGCAATGCTGATGGGAATTGCCCAGTAGCTTGTTATCTGCCATGCAGCAGTGACATCAAGAGCTGCCATGTCCGTAGCAATGATGCCAACCACCACCAATGCCTGCACTAAAATTCGCAGAGCAACAGAATCTTCGATATCAGCACGATGAGGTAACCCTGATGGCGGTTGTGCTTGAAGAGAAGACCTAGCGGTCGAGGAAATCGACTGCATATCAGAGGCATTAGTCATGGCGGTTAGCGACGCAACGTTGACGAAATCGCTCCTAGTCTAACCAACCTTGTCACTACTTGCCCAACTAGGCACGATCACCAACCTGTGCCTTAGGATGCAGCACTTGGACACACTGCAAACACGAGTGGTTGTTGCTCATCGCCCTGAAGGTAAATTTCCAGCGGACAAATCTGATTTGGCTTTAAATCCAACAACTCTACACTAAGTGCACCAGCATCTAACCGCGAGGCTTGCGCTTCCATATCACCCGATCGCAGCACCAAGCTAGCTGCACAAGGCACATGACCGCGCACCCGGAGTTCACCACCACTTTGCGCCTGATAGTTCATAGCTAGCATCAACGGCCCTGCCTCAGTTAGCCATTGACGTTCAGCCGTTGGCTGAGCAGCAGACACCTTAACCGTCAACATATCCAACACTTCCTTGGCCGCCAGCATTGACAGCACCACCTTCTGGTCAGATGACGCTGCTTCGTAGCTTGTGGGTAAATCATTTGCAGTCAACGCTGCTGAACGAGAAGCTCCCAGCAGCACTACCCCCGCTAAGGAGTTGAAATCTTGATTGCTCTCAGGAAACAATGACTCAACCACCTGGACTAACTTAGCGCCCTCCAACAGCGATTGCTGAACAACTCGGCGACATTGCCCAAACAATTTAGCCAATACTGGCTCAGGCAAGGATATTGGCAACTTCAGGCTACGTAGTTGAGCCATCCATGAACCTTGGGCCAGTCCACTAACTACAGCTTCGGCCTGTTCGTACTCATAGTCACCCACTTCACTTTCCCAGGGGAATAGCGGTGGATTCTGTTGAATCTCGGCTTGGAGCCGACGCTTTAATATGGCATGGAATCGATCTTGCACAGTACCTATTTCTCCCGAATGAACTAGTCGAACCCCTGAGTGCGGAGAGAAGTTTACTGATTCACGGAGGACAGGCTCGATGGAAGATAACTCCTCCGATACGAGTGGATCCAGATCGTCGATTGGTAAACCTACGTGCTTCAGCTTACTCGATCTTGGATATCCAGTCACCTGTTCCTTAGTCATCGATTGATCATGACAATCACAATCGGCTGGCATCACTCCGTGGCGGTGAGATCTTTCCCTGATTGGAACTAGCTTGCTTAACACAGTCATGTCAAGCAGCCAGTTAATTAACTCTCCTTCGGATCGCTGATTATCCATCAACTGACCCCTTATTCAGTCCGAGAATTCCCCGATCCGGATACTGCACCATTACGAATTTCCCAGGCTTGCTCCAAAAGTTTTGACCATTGCTTCTGTACTTGATTGACCGTACAACTCAGTGTTTGGGCGATCGCGCCATCCGACAATCCCTGTTGCTTTAAGCTCAACAAATCTTGTTGCTGAGGCGTAATCTTTAGCTGAAAGAGTTGCCACTGTTGAGACGTTAACCCTAGACTATGGTCTAAATCTGCCTCTAGCCACTGATGCACCAACTCCCAGCGATGGGACAGAGCAAACCGAATTAGATGATACTTAAAGCGCTGTTGTAAGTAGTCACGCTGGCGGGGTGTTAGATCTAAAATGGCTTCAATTTCGCTAGCTGAGAGATCTTGTAACCGGAGTGTGAAATAGTCAGCACAATCTTCCTGGTCACGCTCCTTGAGATATTCCATCAATTCCGTAATCACTGCATCCCGTAGGGAGTCTTCTGTTGGTTCTGGCTCACGGGCAACCATCTGCTCACGAACTCGTTGCAGTGAAGCATTACTCCAAGTCTGTTCTGAATCTCCCGATGTCCCATCTGCTGCCATTTCAATATCCACTAGTG
>JANWZG010000038.1 GCA_025054735.1 Cyanobacteriota bacterium
TGAAGTCGAGCGTTCCATGCGTGTGTTGGATGGTGTAATTACTGTTCTTTGCTCTGTTGGCGGTGTGCAACCTCAGACTGAAACAGTATGGCGACAAGCAGATCGTTACAAGGTGCCTCGCATTATTTTTGTGAACAAGATGGATCGTTCTGGTGCTAACTTCTTCAAGGTTTATAACCAGGTTCGCGATCGGTTGCGCGCTAACGCTGTGCCTATTCAGGTTCCTATTGGTAGTGAAGATGCCTTCAAGGGAATTGTTGATCTGGTGCGGATGCGTGCCTATGTATACACCAATGACCTAGGGACAGACATTCAGGAGACAGCGATTCCTGATGATGTGATGGCAGAGGCTGAAGAGTATCGCACTAAGCTAGTGGAAGCTGTGTCTGAAACAGACGAAGCCCTCCTAGAAAAATACTTCGCTGAAGAGCCATTGACCGAGGATGAAATTCGCACTGCTCTGCGTAAGGCAACGATCGCAGGCACGATTGTTCCCATGTTATGCGGTTCTGCTTTTAAGAATAAGGGTGTCCAGAGTCTTCTGGATGCTGTCATCGACTACCTACCTGCGCCGATCGATATTCCCGCTATTCAGGGAACTTTACCCGATGGAACTGTCGCTGATCGCTCCCCCGATGATGATCAACCCTTCTCGGCGTTGGCCTTCAAGATCATGTCTGATCCATTTGGTCGTCTAACATTTGTGCGTGTCTATTCCGGTGTCTTGGAAAAGGGTACCTACGTCCTAAACTCTACCAAGGGTAAGAAAGAGCGTATTTCTAGGCTTATTGTTTTGAAAGCTGATGAGCGGATTGAAGTTGATGAGCTACGCGCAGGTGACCTTGGCGCGGTTCTGGGATTGAAAGATACCTTCACAGGAGACACGCTCTGTGATGAAGCGGCTCCGATTATCCTAGAGTCTCTATTTATTCCAGAGCCAGTTATTTCCGTCGCGGTTGAACCAAAAACCAAGCAGGATATGGAAAAGCTTTCCAAAGCCCTCCAAGCCCTGTCTGAGGAGGATCCTACCTTCCGGGTTAATGTAGATCCTGAAACTAATCAGACTGTGATCGCGGGTATGGGCGAACTGCATTTGGACATCCTGGTCGATCGCATGAAACGGGAATTCAAGGTCGAAGCTAACGTTGGTGCACCTCAGGTTGCTTATCGCGAAACTATTCGTAAACCTGTTCGTGCTGAGGGTAAATTCGTCCGCCAGAGCGGTGGTAAGGGCCAGTATGGTCATGTTGTTATCGAAGTAGAACCAGGCGAACCTGGAAGCGGCTTTGAGTTTGTCTCCAAGATTGTTGGTGGTGCCGTTCCCAAGGAATACATTGCTCCGGCTGAGAGTGGTATGCGGGAAGCTTGTGAATCAGGGGTTCTAGCTGGCTATCCAGTAATCGACCTTAAGGTTACTCTCGTTGATGGTTCGTACCACGAAGTTGACTCTTCAGAAATGGCCTTCAAGATTGCTGGTTCCATGGCAATCAAAGATGCCGTTTTGAAGGCTTCACCCGTTCTACTGGAGCCTATGATGAAAGTTGAAGTTGAAGTCCCTGAGGATTTCATCGGTAACGTGATTGGTGACTTGAACTCTCGCCGAGGTCAAATTGAGGGACAGGACACCGATCAGGGAATCGCCAAGGTTATTGCAAAAGTGCCATTGGCGGAGATGTTCGGCTATGCTACTGATATCCGGTCTAAGACCCAGGGTCGGGGCATATTTTCGATGGAGTTCAAAGACTACGACGAGGTGCCTCGCAACGTAGCAGAAGCCATCATTGCTAAAAGTAAAGGGAACGCATAACTAGTGAAGAGGAAGTAGTGATTCATGGCACGCGCAAAGTTTGAACGTAACAAACCCCACATCAACATTGGAACCATTGGTCACGTTGACCACGGTAAAACCACGCTGACTGCAGCTATCACCATGACCTTGGCAGCACTTGGTCAGGCACAGGCCAAGAAGTATGACGAGATTGATGCAGCTCCCGAAGAGAAAGCGCGGGGTATCACCATCAACACTGCTCACGTGGAGTATGAGACGGAGAAGCGTCACTATGCCCATGTGGACTGCCCTGGTCACGCTGACTATGTGAAAAACATGATCACTGGTGCAGCTCAAATGGACGGAGCCATTCTGGTAGTTGCTGCAACAGATGGACCTATGCCACAGACGAAGGAGCATATCCTCTTGGCTCGTCAGGTAGGCGTTCCTAGTATGGTTGTTTTCCTGAATAAGGTTGACCAGATGGATGATGAGGAACTGCTGGAGCTAGTGGAACTTGAGCTGCGTGAGTTGTTATCATCCTATGACTTCCCTGGTGATGAAATTCCTATCATCAAAGGGTCAGGTTTGATGGCTCTGGAAGCAATGATGGCGAATCCTAAGACTCAACGTGGTGAAAACGAATGGGTGGATAAAATCTATGAGCTGATGGATGCCGTAGATTCTTACATCCCGACTCCTGAACGTGACATCGATAAGCCATTTTTGATGGCAGTTGAGGATGTATTCTCAATTACTGGTCGTGGCACCGTAGCAACTGGTCGAATTGAACGGGGCAAGGTCAAGATTGGTGATGAAGTTGAAATGGTTGGCATTCGCGATACTGCGAAGACGACTGTGACTGGAATTGAAATGTTCAAGAAGTCTCTGGATGAGGGCATAGCTGGCGATAACGCTGGTTTGCTACTGCGTGGCTTGAAGAAGGAGGACATTGAGCGAGGTATGGTTCTGGCAAAGCCCGGCTCAATTACTCCTCATACTGAGTTCGAGGGCGAGGTCTATGTTCTGACTGATAAGGAGGGTGGTCGGAAAACTCCGTTCTTTGCTGGTTATCGTCCTCAGTTTTATGTACGGACAACTGATGTAACAGGCACCATTAAGGCGTTTACTGCCGACGACGGTAGCGCAGCAGAGATGGTTATGCCTGGTGACCGGGTTAAGATGACTGTTGAGCTGATCAGCCCGATCGCCATCGAACAAGGAATGCGGTTTGCAATTCGCGAAGGCGGCCGGACGATCGGAGCTGGTGTTGTCAGTAAAATCCTGAAGTAACTCGGCAGCTATTGTTGGAGGCAGAGCTACTTATTAGCTTAGTGGCCCTGCCTTAACTGTATTAGTGTGTGTTTTACTAAGCTATGTAGAACCTTGACAACTTGTGAAGTTCATTCCAGTAGAGTTTAGTGAGCTAGAAATATGGCTACGATTCAGCAGCAAAAGATTCGGATTCGCTTGAAGGCTTTCGATCGAGCCTTATTGGATACATCTTGTGAAAAGATTGTGGATACCGCCAACCGCACTAACGCCACTGCCATTGGCCCTATTCCCCTTCCTACTCGGCGCAGAGTCTATTGTGTACTGCGCTCGCCCCATGTGGACAAGGACTCTCGTGAGCATTTTGAAAGTCGTACCCATCATCGTTTAATTGATATTTATCAGCCATCGTCCAAAACCATCGATGCTCTGATGAAGCTCGATCTGCCCGCAGGTGTTGATATTGAGGTTAAACTCTAACTTGGTTGCCAGCCACTGCGCCGGTTCGTGTTTATAGTCAATGTAATTGGGGTAGCTGGTTTTGACCAATTTTGATTGTTTCTTAGTATCAGAAGCGCTATATTCAAACCATTAGTAGCAATCATTGATAGATTTATAGTCTATTTGCTTTACCTCGTTAGCATCGTTTAGTGTTGACATTGATGGCAATGATATCTTCTTCAATAGCTGTTCGTGAGCTGCCTTTGTTTCCATTGCCAGACCTAGTGTTATTCCCAGGTAGGCCGTTGCCGCTACACATTTTTGAGTATCGCTACCGGATTATGATGAATACAATCTTGGAGAGCGATCGACGTTTCGGAGTCCTAATGTGGGATTCAGCCACTGAACGTGTAGCTTCGATTGGATGTTGTGCAGAAATTATTCAACATCATCGTCTCAGTGATGGCAGGATGAAGATGCTGACCCTGGGTCAACAGCGGTTCCGGGTACTAGAGTACGTCCGAGAAAAGCCCTATTATGTCGGTCTTGTGCAGTGGATCGAAGATGAGCCACCAGAGACTGATTTACGGGAAAAGGCTGTTGAAGTTAAGAAACTGCTTGAGGATGTCGTACACTTGTCAGCCAAATTAACTGATGAGGATATTGAACTGCCCGATGGCATTCCAGATTTACCCTTGGAGTTGTCCTATTGGATTGCTAGCAATCTTTATCGTGCTCCTAGTGAGCAGCAAGCACTGCTAGAAATGCAGAGTACGCAAGAGCGTTTAGAGCGAGAGGCAGATATATTAATGACAACTCGGAATAACCTAGCGGCACGATCGGCACTGAAAGATGCGTTTTCGGATAACACAGAGACACGTTAGGGTTTCTCAGAGGGCTGTTTTGTTAGCAACCCATCACCAAGGGCTACCAACCATAGTAAAGCCTGCCCAGTAGTAGGGATGCGATAAGTCAGTGGTGGCCATGCGTTGAGCGAGATCTGGTGGTAATTCAACAATGCCTCGATTACTCACTAACTTGCCATCCTCTGGGCGGCCCTTGCCTGAGATCATGGCTAATTGTGCTCGCCGCAGTGCTTCTGCCTTGATGGTTACCTCTGGATGGGCTAATTCTCGATAAAACTCACTCATCAGCGTCATAGTTCCTTCGTCGCTGACGTACCATAAGCTTGCTAGCACGGATTTTACGCCTGCTTGTACTGCTAGCCCTGCAAAGCCTAGCTCAGTATTCCGGTCACCGATCGCAGTACGGCAAGCACTCAAGATCAATAATTCCACAGGCGGATTATTCAAGCCTAGCTGCCGCATTTGGTTAGTTTGCAGGCGTGTATCCCAAAACTGAATAAACGCCTCATCGGCACTAAACTGAGCATGGGTTGCTAGGTGAACAATGCCGAAAGGGATATTATTGCGCTCTGCTATCAGGTTAGCGCGGGTAAATCCCTGATTGAGAAAGGTACGTCCTCGCCAGAAAGTTTCTACTACTTGAAGTTCGATTGGTACCGCAGGTAGGGGATTGAACTCTCGGAATGTAGAGGCTCCCATCCCTAGAACCTGCAAGCGCTTGATGTCTTGGTACCGAGTATCAGTAAGGTTAAAGCTTGGTGTTAGAGCTAGACTATAGTCCTGAATCAAGTAATTTTTGCCGTCATGTAAGGCAGCAATTGGCAGTGTCCGCAGTCCCTCATCCATGGAAAACACCAAGGTGTCAATCTTCCGCCGTTGGAGTTCATCTTTTAACGGTGCAACTAGCCATTGGTAGAGCTGTTGTGCAGGAGCTAAGTAGTCATCGCTACTGCTATCCGTAATGCTACCTCGCAGGAGTAAGACCATCTCGTTGACTTGACCACGGTTAACAGAACTCCGGATACGAACAGGTTTGCCTGTAGGGGTAACCATGACAAGCTCTAAGAGATCATTAGTGCTGGTTGGGGGGGTTTGGGCTGTGGAAAGCGATCGTAGTGATTGTAGTGATGGCAACGTCTGCTGGTTAAATAGCCAGTTAACACCAACCGCTGTATCAGCAGGCAGGGACTTGGGCTGAGGAGTAGCATCCATGGCAGCAGGTGTCTGAGGCTTGGACCTATCTGCCTCCAGAAAACTGAAGTCAGCTCGAAACTTGTCTTCCGCTGCGGGTAAGTTAGCGTCTGTAGCTGAGGTATTAGAAGAACCAGATGCTGAAGTGGCTAGACTAGGCAAGAAGCTCACGTAAATGATAGCGGGCGTTTTGCCCGTGGATCGCTGAAGGCGCTGTAGAGCTTGAGGAGCTGATTCAAAGATTGGGAACTGGACGTCGTTTTCAACCACGGGTTGCTTGGTCGTCTCATACTGATTAGGACTATTGTCTTCAGTTGTTGAGAGACTGATGGTTTCAGGGGGTAGTAAACCAGTGGTAATCAGGCTGATATTGCCCTGGGTATAGGTCTGAGGAAATGTGCCAGAAGCGATCGTGTTGGTAGCGCCCGATGTAATTGCAGCCACAGTGCCGTTACTACTGCTTTGCCCTACAACAAACGGAGTCGTACTGCCGCCAGCATGACGAATGGTAATCGAGCCGCCACTGCCTCCTCCAGCCGTAGAAATGCTAGCAATAGTACTATTTTGGTCGGTGAAGCTTCCCGTTGCCCGGAAAAATCGGTTCGTTGTGATCTCGATCGTACCTCCAGCACTCCTCAGTCCTCCCTGGGCATTAATGTAGGTAACTTGAATATCACCACTAGGATCAAGGGTGACATTTCCCCCTCTACCACCTGTACTACTGGTGTCGATCGCCTCCGTCGTAATACTGGTATTTGCCTGAATTGTCAGCGCTCCCCCTTGAGTGGCAATATTTCCTGTAGTGACATTGCCATCAGTGCTGGTAAGGGTTATATCCCCTCCCGATGTAGTTAAATCCAAAGCCGTAATGACAATATCTTGAGTACTAATGGCATTAATGCTGCGAGCGGTAATCTGCGGATTATCGCTAGTCATGCTGATTCCCCGTACCCCTGGGTTTGATTTCGCTAAGAATGTTACATTCCCATCGGAAGCATCAATAGTACCTAGCATCAAGATGGCTGCACTGTCACTACTAGTACTGTTAGTGTTACCACTGATAGTAATCTGGCCTCCCAATTCACTAAAAGCCACCTGCCCTGCAACGCCAATTTCCACGCCCCTAGCAAAGACTCCCTCGCCAGCCGTAGTGCCTCTCAAGCTAATATTGTCGGCTCTCACGGTGCCACTGACTAAAATACCTGTACGACCACTGCTGTTGTCGTTAGCCCCCACTAATGTGATCGTACCGCTGGCACTACTAGCCGTACCCTGAATCTCAATTCCATTGCTTTGGGCAGCACTAGTACCCACTAGAGAAATAGACCCCGTACCAGATGATAGTTGGCTACCAAAACCCAGAACAATGGCAGGTGCTGTGCTGTTGGGGTTAGTATTGCTGCCAACCAGAGTAATAGTTCCCGCCCCTGTAGAAATCTGCGTGGACGCACCTTGAATGTCAATACCGCTGGTGCCAATTCCGCTCAGGGGGCTGGTTCCCCGTAGAGTGATAGAGCCACTCCTACTATTGAGTCTTGCTCCATTAGTCAGCAAGATACCGCTGGTTGCACTTGGAGTTATTGCCTCACCAGCAGCAAAGCCTGTGGTAGGGTCAGTACCACCGCTAAGCAGAATGTTGCCGCCATTAGTGCTGATATTGCCGCCGTTGAGAACGATTGCCCCAGCGCCATTCCCATCACGATCGGCATTAAAGGTCACATTCAACTGATTCGGTGTCACTAGATTGCCGTCTTGGATAGTGCCACTGAAAGTAATAGTATTGTTTGCGCGTAGGGTTAAGGTTCGTGCTGGGATGCCATCGTAGTCAAGAAATACCCCCACATCCCAAGTAATGTTGTTACTAGCCTCTAAAATCAGGTCAGTTGTCAGCAAAATAGCTGCAATGTACTCTGTACCGATACTCTGGGTGCCCACGTCTTCAGTGATTGCCCACAATCCATCGGCTGCATTACCAGCCGGAAAGCAACCATTCACAATATTGATATCAGTGGGGTCAAGGAGCAAAGTACCCGCTTGACCATTGGTCGCTTGGGTGTCCACCTGTCCCGCAAAGGTCAGGCTCCTTTTCCCTGATACTTCCACGAACCCGCCATCTCCAGCTATTGACCCACCCCTAGCCGTGATTGTCCCGAAAAAGCTAGTAGTGTTATCTGCCCAAATCACAACATTCCCACCAGACCCAGTGTTCAGGGCATCAGCATGGATCGTGGTCTTGGTATCCCCATAGCTGTAGAGTGCGTTCGGCACTTGTCCATTGCCCTGAAAT
Organism: Cyanobacteriota bacterium; assembly: GCA_025054735.1. Taxonomy (NCBI): domain Bacteria; kingdom Bacillati; phylum Cyanobacteriota; species Cyanobacteriota bacterium. The sequence continues at coordinate 7,826 of JANWZG010000038.1, forward strand.
CCTCCGCCTACCAAAACTGTGCCACCGCTATGCTCACCAGAAGCGTTGATGGTAGCAGATAATAGTCCGACTTGATTGCCTGATACCTGTACAGTTCCTCCTTGTCCCGACGACAAGAGGGAGCCTAGGGGTGGGGATTGCGAGACGTTGATTGCGCCAGAGATGATGGTTGTCCCAGCCTGTTGAGGAACGATAGTATTGCTCGCCGTCAATCGCACTGTGCCATCAGCATTTACTGTCAGCCCTGTTGCTTGGGAAGAAAACCCGCTGCTAGTGAGCAATTCAGGCAATGATACTAGGGATGTTGACACAACTCCACTGCCAATCTGTGTAGGGTCAATCTCTAAGCTCAGCAGACTGCCAGGTTGAGAAATTCTCACTAGGGACGAGTTAGGAACTGACAGGACAGAAACAGTGCCACCAGGGGCAGAGAGGGTGCCTGTATTCATGACCAGGCCCCCGACTAAACTAAGGGATTGTCCAGAAGCAACGGCCAGATTGCCCGCATTTACTATGGATGATGGCGTAAAGGGATAAGCGGGCGAGGAAACGAGAAAACTAGTGGGATTGCCAAGTAAGGTGCTGTAGTTGGTTGTTCCATAGGCAGGAAACCATGCTCCCATGCCTCCATGCCTCCACTCCCCGAACCCAATACTAGTAGCTGTGGTGGCGGTAAAACTAGCGGGCACATCAAGGCTAGCATTGGGGCCAAAGATGATCCCCGCTGGATTCATGAGGTAAAGGTTAGGGTTGCCACCAGTGACCTGGAGTAGGCCGTTGATGACTGAAGGATAACCACCAACAACACGACTGAGGATGTTATGCAGGTCGGGAGTTGCTAGAAACGTAGCGGTTTGATTGGCATCGAGGCCAAATTGCTGGAAACTATGGAAGAGGTTGGCTCCAACTTGGGCACCACCAGTAATAGTGAATTGATTATCGTTGGAGGTAACGATCGTTCCAGTGCCATCGCTAGCAGGGATTACAGGTTGGGCTAGGGCAGGACAAGCTACCAGCCAACAAGAAGCTGGCACCAGCACATAGCTAAGCATGATGTTGGTTATAAGGGTATGGATAAGCAATATGTGAGGTGGTTCCACTACAACTCCGGCACAATAATCTTTATTAATCTTTATTAGTCGTTGGCATTCTGCTGAGGGCTATCATAAGGGTCATCTCATTGGGAAATGCAATCGTTAAGAATCCTACATAAACCTATGGCTACTCCCTTGCTAACGATTCATGACCTCTGTGTTAGCTATGGCGGCATTCAAGCCTTGCAAACCATTAACCTTGTGGTCAATCTTGGTGAGGTAGTAACCCTGATTGGTGCTAACGGGGCGGGCAAGAGTACGGTTTTGCGATCGATTTCCCAAGTTGTTAAGCCAGTCAGTGGCAGTATCCAGTACGACGGCGTGGAATTAACCCGCTATCGGCCTGACCAAGTTGTAGCTATGGGGATTGCTCACTGTCCTGAGGGGCGACGCATCCTCGCCAAGCAGACTGTTCTTGACAATTTAATCCTGGGTGCCTACTGCCACTATAGCTCGAACCCATTTGTGCTTGACAAACGCATTCAAGCTGATATTGAGCAGCAATGGCAACGGTTTCCTAGGCTTGCTGAACGCCGTCACCAGCTAGCAGGCACCCTCAGCGGCGGAGAGCAGCAGATGTTGGCCATTGCCCGGGCACTGATGAGTCGCCCTAAGTTATTGCTGTTGGACGAACCTAGCTTGGGATTGGCACCTGCAATCATCAAAGAGATTTTTGTTACGATACAAGCCTTGCGCGACAGTGGTGTAACCCTCTTGCTGGTGGAGCAAAACGCTCAGTTGGCGCTACAGATCGCCGATCATGGCTATGTGTTGGAGGCCGGTAGTCTAACCCTGGAAGGAACTGGTGCCAATTTGCTCACGAACGATCGTGTTAAACAAGCTTATCTAGGCTAGCTCTAATTAGTCACATCCCCTTGTAGCGGAAGTTAGAACAATCCCAGCAGGTGATTCTTTCTGGGGAGTAGCCCAAACTGTAACCTGTTCTCTTTCACCTCTTGATGTCAGCAAAGCCAACTATTTCTGAGTAAAACAAGTCATCGTGACCATCGGCAAATAACGGTAAGCTGGTAGAGTTGCTGATAGCCGATCGCCACCCTTGACCTATCCATTGACCTATGTCTTATCCTCTCTACGTTGCTTTTATTTGGCATCAACATCAACCGCTATACAAATCCAGGGTCGTTGGTTCCTATCGTCTGCCTTGGGTACGTTTACATGGCACTAAAGATTATCTAGACCTAATTTTATTGCTGGAACAATTCCCCGCCTTGCATCAGACCGTCAACCTAGTTCCGTCCCTCATGCTGCAACTAGAAGACTATGCGGCTGGAACAGCCACTGATCCCTACTTGGATCTGATGCTGACCTCTACAGAACAGCTAACATTAGAACAAAAGCAATTCATAATTCAATATTTCTTTGATGCCAATCACCACAATCTCATTGATCCCCACCCTCGCTATGCGGAACTGTATTACCAGCGGCAAGATATGGGATCTGCCTGGTGTTTAGAACATTGGCAGTTATCAGAGTATGATGACTTGCTAGCTTGGCATAACTTGGCATGGTTTGATCCCCTGTTTTGGGGGGATGCTGACATTGCCCGTTGGCTTGAGCAGGGCAAAGGCTTTACCCTCGACGATCGTCGTCAGATGGCGTTAAAACAGCGGGAAATTCTCCAGCAGATCATTCCCAAGCATCGGGCTATGCAGGAGTCTGGACAATTGGAAATCACAACGACTCCCTACACTCATCCAATTTTGCCGCTATTGGCTGATACCAATGCAGGGCGGGTCGCTGTGCCAGCGATGCGCTTACCTCAAGAACGGTTTCAATGGGAAGAGGATATTCCTCGTCATCTGCGCAAAGCTTGGGAAATGTATGTTGAACGCTTTGGTTGCTCACCTAGAGGACTGTGGCCCTCTGAACAGTCTGTGAGTCCTGCTATTTTGCCCTACGTTGCCCAACAGGGCTTCCAGTGGCTCTGTTCCGACGAAGGTGTGTTGGGATGGACAATCAAGCACTTTTTCCATCGTGACAGCGCAGGTAACGTGCTTAACCCAGATTTACTCTATCGTCCCTATCGCTTAGCCACACCCCACGGTGATCTAGCGATCGTCTTTCGAGATCATCGCCTCTCGGATTTGATTGGTTTCACCTACGGCAGCATGGATCCTGATCGAGCAGCAACTGACCTCATAGGGCACCTAGAAGCTATTTCCCACGCGCTTATCCAACAGCAAGACGAGGAAACCACTACCCTGGAGCAGCCCTGGTTAGTCACGATCGCCCTCGATGGCGAAAACTGCTGGGAACTCTATGTCCAAGATGGCAAGCTCTTTTTAGAGAGCCTTTATCAGCGCTTGAGTGACCACGACGGTATCAAGTTGGTAACTGTTTCTGAATTTTTGGCTCAATTTCCTCCCACAGAAGCATTACCTGCTGACAAGCTCCACAGTGGCTCCTGGATTGATGCCAACTTCACCACTTGGATTGGGGATCCAGCCAAAAATCGTGCTTGGGATTTGCTGAGTGCAGCGCGCAAGACCTTGGCAGCCCATCCTGAAGCCACAGAAACTAGCAATCCTGAAGCTTGGGAAGCCCTGTATGCAGCAGAAGGCTCCGATTGGTTTTGGTGGTTCGGGGAAGGCCACTCATCTAACCAAGATGCCATGTTTGATCAGCTCTTCCGGGAACATTTGTGTGCCATTTATCAGGCATTGGGTGAGCCTGTACCAGAGGAACTGTATCAACCTGTAGAGGAACACCTTGCAAAAGATACTCGCCGTCCAGAGGGTTACATTCATCCAGTTATTGATGGTCGGGGTGATGAGCAGGATTGGGATCACGCTGGGCGCATTGAAATTGGCGGAGCACAGGGTACCATGCATCGTAGCAGCGCTGTTCAGCGTCTGTGGTATGGTGTTGACCACTTGAATTTCTATCTGCGACTTGATTTCATGGCGGGCATTCGTCCTGGGATGGATTGTCCGCCCGAACTCAATCTATTTTGGTTCTACCCTGAGCAGACGCTAGTGACCAGCCCTATGCATTTGGCGGATTTGCCTGAGCAGGCTCCTCTCAACTATCGGTTTCATAACCATGTTCGGGTGAATCTCCGTAATCAGGCAGTATGGCTATATGAGGCGATCGACTACAACCAGTGGAAATCTCGCTCTCATCAGATTCAGTGTTGTCTGGATCAGTGTTTAGAAATTGCTGTGCCCTGGACAGACCTGCCAACTGAGCCAGCTTGGGGCCTGAATCTACTGCTAGTATTCTCCGACAGTGGTTGCTATAGTTACTATCTACCAGAAACGGAGCTGATATCCCTACTTGTACCCTGAGGCAAAGGAGTGAGTGATGCAACGCACCCTGCTGTTAGCAAAGATCCACAACTGTATTCTGACTGCCGCTAATATAGATTACATGGGTAGCATTAGTGTGGATCAACAGTTGCTAGATATCTCAGGGATCCTACCCTATGAGCAGGTGCAAGTTGTCAATATTACTAATGGTGCTCGACTGATTACTTACGTAATTCCAGCGCCAGCAGGGTCAGGAGCGATCGAACTCAATGGTGCAGCGGCACGGTTGGGAGTAGTTGGCGATCGCTTGATTATTATGGCCTACGGGCAATTCAGTCCAGAGGAGGCTCAGGTGCATCAGCCCACGGTTGTATTTGTTGATCAACACAATCGCCCACTTCAGTATTCGGGGAAGAAGGCGCTGGAGTTGTATCATCAAACTACGGCAAACCATCCGGTTTACGCTACTAGTCGTTCGGAAGAGTAACTTCGAGTCACCCCAAAGTTCCCATGGCAGCGTATAAGATTTTAATTGTTGATGACAGCAAAGCGATTCGTCTACAGGTGCGCGATATGCTTCCCCCTGGCAATTTTGAAGTCTCGGAAGCTAAGGATGGCATTGAAGCCTTAGACCTGATTCGCCAAGACGTTCCCCATCTGATGTTGCTTGACTTTTTCATGCCTCGGATGAATGGCTGGGAGGTTTTATTGCGGATCCAGCATCAACCAGAGTGGCAATTGATTCCGATCGTGGTCATGACAGGACGGCGAGAAGAAGCAGAAGCAAAAGTGCCAGAGATGTTTCGCCACTTTGAGTTTATTGAAAAACCCTTTGATCAACGCACCTTGATTTCAGCCGTGCGATCGGCCATGAGTAAGGCTAAGCAGCGCCAATCGATCGCGGGCACTCTCTCCACACCAGGAACAACTTCATCGCCCTCATCCCCAAAAGCTACTGAAACCCCACATGTCTCCGCAGTTCCACCTGCAACTCCCCATCTAGCAAATGCTACACCTCAGTCTACTCATGTTACACCTGATGTAGTCACCGCTCTGCAAGCAGAAATCACTACCCTCAAAGAGCAAAATGCCAGACTGCAAGCCGATTTTGAAGTCTTGCGCCTGCAGGTGACTCAGTTAGCATCCTATGTGAAGCAAAAACTCTCCTGAGCTGTTGCTAACTCAACCTGTCGTCAACTTAACCACGTGCTAACGACGCTGTTGCTCCGTACTAGCGGTACTTTTTCAACAGTGGCGCTAACTTCTCAAGAGTCGCTGTAGGTACTTGCTCTAAGGGAGTTAGAATTGCATGTTTCAAGGCACTATGGGCACTAGATAGGGGCGGGTCTTGGCTCAGCCGACGCACAGTAGCTTGGATTACCTGTTGGGCATTGGCCGCATTGCGATGCAGGTTATCAATAACCATCTCGACTGTGACACTATCGTGGTTAGGGTGCCAGCAATCGTAGTCTGTGACCAATGCTAAGGTTGCATAGGCAATCTCCGCTTCACGTGCCAACTTGGCCTCTTGTAGGTTAGTCATACCAATGATATCAGCTCCCCAACTGCGATACAGGTGTGACTCAGCCCTAGTCGAAAAAGCAGGGCCTTCCATGCAGATGTAGGTTCCACCTTGATGCAGAGTAACGTCAGGGAGATTAAGGCTTGTGACTGTCTCGGCTAATACTTTAGCTAGGTCAAGGCAAATGGGATCGCCAAAGGCAATGTGAGCCACCAGTCCATCACCAAAAAAGGTAGAAGCACGAGCATAGGTACGATCGATAAACTGATGGGGAATCACCATATCCAAGGGTTTAATCTCTGCTTTCAGGGAACCAACTGCCGATGCAGAAAGCAGATATTCCACCCCCAAGCATTTCAGGGCATAAATATTAGCCCGAAAGGGAATTTCGCTGGGCAACAGGTGATGGTGCCGCCCATGCCTAGCCAGGAACACCACAGTCTCACCTTCCAGCGTACCCACCACTAACACATCAGACGGTCGCCCAAAGGGAGTTTCCATCTCGATTTCTTGGACATTTTTGAGGGCATCCATCCTGTAGAGGCCACTGCCACCAATGATGCCAATGCGTGCAGTTGTCATGGGTATCTACGTTAGTGATTCCAACGGCTCTAGGATAACTTGAGGCTGAGTGCCCTGGGTACCATTTTGCGCAACGTCGAGTGTTGGCGAGGTTGCTAGAGGGCTACCATTAGCTATATTGGAAACCGATGGTTCGATCGGTTGGCGAGCCTTGACAAGGCTAATGGCGCGGTCAACACTTTCTGGCAGGATTACCACTAACGAACCGCTGGGAGCTTGGTCTAGGGCCGTATTGATGGCTGAGGTTTCATCTAAAATCGACTCATAGCGACAACCAGTGGCAGCAGCGAGGATGCCCTCAAGA
>JANWZG010000039.1 GCA_025054735.1 Cyanobacteriota bacterium
GCTCGAAACAGGGGACTATGGCTTACTAGGTGTCGCTGTAGCTCCAGGATTTGACTATCGGGATATGACCATTGCTAAGGCTGATGAAATCCGTGCTCAGTTTCCGCAGTTGTGGGGTCAACTAGCGGCCTACGTGAGAGCCTAGGGTTATCGCCTAGACACAGCAGGCGACTCGTTCAAGTACCAGCGCCACGGTAACTCAGTACCCTGGGAAATGCCAATGCGAGTAGTCTGCACTAGGGTGTGGGTGCCATCGTCAAAGGCTTGTTGGATGGCAGGCGATCGCTGCTCTAGCCATAGTGGACTCCCCGGAACCAGTGGTGTGGATGACAAGCTCGTGTCAATCTGCATCCAGCGACAGAGCTTGCCAGGGCCAGCCGCCACCCGATGGGGTTTGTCCGGTGATTGGTGTTGAATATGGGCAACTGCTGTAGATAGGGAATGATCTACCTGCAAAGCTCGGATGAGGACAGCACTAGGTATACCATCCCCATCGGTTACCACATTAAAACAGTGGTACATGCCATAGATCTTATAAATATAGCTAAACCCGGCTGGCCCAAACATCACCTGATTACGGGCTGTACGCCGACGATAGGCATGGCAGGCTGGATCATTTACTGTGTAGGCTTCTGTTTCCACAATCATTCCCCGTAGCTCTTCCCCCGAAGCAAACCGCCGCACCAATGTGCAACCAATCAATTCTGGAGCTACGTCTAGCGACGATCGTGATAGCCATGCAGCAACGATCGGCTCACCCATGCCCATCAGGTCTCTGGATCTGTCAGAAGAAAGAAGGTTGATGCCGGATTAGACTCAGAAACTCCTCACGAGTCTTATGATCCTCTTGGAAAACACCTAGCATGGCGCTGGTTACAGTCCAAGAGCCAGGTTTCTGCACGCCGCGCATCACCATACACATGTGTGTGGCTTCCACAACCACAGCCACACCCTTTGGATCCAAAATAGTTTGCACCGCTTCTGCAACTTGGCGAGTGAGCCGCTCTTGCACTTGCAGACGACGGCTATACATCTCCACAATCCGTGCTAGCTTGCTCAAACCCACGACCTTCTGATTGGGAATATAGGCTACATGTGCCCTACCCATAAATGGCAGCATATGGTGCTCGCATAAGCTAAAGGCATTAATATCCCGTACTAGCACCATCTCGTTATGCCCCTCGTCAAAGATAGCACCGTTCAACAACTCTTCTAAGGATTGGTTATAGCCACTCGTGAGGAAACGCATGGCCTCGGCGACCCGTTTGGGTGTCTTTAGTAAGCCTTCACGCTCTGGATCCTCACCAATGCCCACTAGCAGTTCTCGCACCGCAGCCATCAACTGCTCATTACTCTGGGGCGGACGGAAAGTGGGGTCTTCACCGCTAGGAGTTTTGCTGCGATCGGGGCGCACCTCTGGCTTGGTGATAGTTGGCTTGGTTGTACTAGGGTACTCGGCACCATTAAGCTCAGGCGTAGCTGAATTATTAACTGTTGAACCATTAAGAACAGACATAGGTTTCAGGCGTTACGAGAGGTTTCAAAATGTACCAACATTGGGCATGAGGATAACTTCCTCAGCTACCGCAGAATCCGGCAGTAATGCCGTTTGCACGATCGTTTGGGCAACGACCTCCGGGGTCAGCATGGCAGTTCGGGGAAAGTCAGCATGAACTGTATCGGTGTCCCACAGGGGGGTGTTAACCGAACCAGGAGAAATAGTAGTGACACGAATGCCATGGGAGCGTTCTTCAGAAGCGATCGCCTTAGAGAGGGCCAACAACCCAAACTTGCTGACACAATAGGCCCCCCATCCAGGAAAAACCTGGTGAGCAGCTATCGAGGCCACATTAATGATTAGCCCTCGACGTTGCGATCGCATCTGGGGCAGCACACCCAGCACACACTGGAATACGCTAGTAAGGTTGACATTAAGCACTTGTTGCCAATCCTGGAGAGGGGTATCCATCAAGGTTCCGGTGTAGCCCATACCAGCACAATTCACCAGAATATCGATGGCCCCAAGATCATCGACGATTGTCTGAATACGCTTACGCACGTGCTCAACAATCCCCAAGTCGATTGCATAGGCTTTGGCCTGCCCACCTAGCTGCACTATGTCAGCCACAACTGCCTCTAACTTTGGCTGAGAACGAGCAACCAAGGCCAGATTAATGCCGTACCGAGCAAATGCCAAAGCGGTCGCCTTGCCAATGCCACTACTTGCCCCCGTGATCAGGGCATAGCGCTCCAACGAATTAGCCATGAAACTTTACAAAAGGGGGCAGAACAATGGATACCAATGCTGAAAAAATAATTAGTCTACTAGCATGTGTTGCGAAGTCGCATTGGGGTGAATAAGCACAACTTGCCTGAAGGATTTCTCATAAAAAGAAAGTACTCGCGAATTGGCACATTTTGTAAACTAATGTTGCAGCTATTATAGCATTTTCCCCTAGGGTATGTGGAGATCCTGACAAATGCTGCCAGATTTACAAAAGGTCTGGCCCCACTAACGAAACATAGGGAGTGGTGAGATAGCCTTGAGCTACTGTCTGTAACTTGTCTGCTGTCAACTCTGCTACGCATTGTTGAAACAGGGTATCGAACTCCACTGCCAATCCTAGAATCTCATACCAACCGGTAATATGGGCGATTTGAGCACTAGTTTGCTTACCCAGTGCGTATTGCCCCAGTACTTTGTTTTTGGCGATTCGCAAATCTTCTGCCGAGAGAGGCTGTTGTCGGAGGCGATCGCACTCTGCTCGCAAGCTCTCTATCGCTACATCCACATTTTCAGGGGCTGTGCCCATGTAGACGGTGAAGCTAGATGTATCCAAATAGGTCGGGTAAAACGCAGATACGTCATAAGCCAATCCACGTTTCTCTCGCAACTCGACAAATAACCGACTAGACAATCCATTCCCTAGATAGGTTGCCAATAGTTTAGTGGCTCCGTAGGCATCTAGAGCATGACCGGAAGCTGCTACCGCTGGGGCTAGGTAGCCTAGCATCACGATTGCTTGCTGGGTATCCTGTGACGTGACCAGTCTCTGAGGATTTGCCACTACTGGCGGCAGTGATAGGCGTGGCTTTGGAGTGCTAGGGACTTGCCAATCGCCAAAAACCTTGGTCACAAGGTCGATCGCATCCTCAGGTAAAATTCGCCCGGCAATACTAATCACCATGCCATCTGGACGGAAGTGGGTTTTGTGAAACTGTTGTAAATCCTGCTGGCATAGCTGACTAACGGTTTCTAAGCGTCCGGCTGAGGGGTAAGCATAGGGGTGATGTTGATACATGGCTTGGCGCAATTGGTCAGATGCTACCGTAAACGGTTGCTCCAGCCGGGAATGTAAACTCTGTACCGTCAGCCGACGTTCTAGCTCCACTTGGTATTCAGGAAAGGTCGGCGATCGCAACAACTCTCCTGCCAGTGACAGCATATCTGCGAAATCGTTAGAGACTGTTTTTAACCCTAGTAAAAAGTAGTCTGCAGCGCTATCTGTTCCCAAACTAGCCCCGATCGACTCTACCTTTTCAGCTATCTCTTGTGATGAAAGTGTCTCTGTGCCCTTAGTGATGACTGCTGACACCAAATGAGACAACCCTGCTTGGTCTGGAGCTTCCCATCGGCTACCTGCCTGGAAGAAAATTCGAGCTGCTACAATATCTGCGGCGGAGTTTTCTGTAACCAATACTACAATGCCATTGTTAAGCACCGCGCGATGGGTATGACGATGTTGTTGTACAAGAACCACAGACCAAAGACCCTTACCAAACGACACAAGCCTCCATCTTACATCCTGTGATTGTCAATAAGTATCAATCTAAACAGGCTTGTAAGAAACCAAAACGACATCCTTAAACAGCATCCTTGGCCATCAAGACTTTCAATAACCAGGCACATCAGAATGGGTAGACGGTTTAACAGAGAAGCTCGTTCCCAGGGGTAAGACTAACCGGCTGAGCACTCTGCCATCTTCCAAGTTATAGAGATGCAACTCACCACCAACTTGATGGACTAGAACTTGGCAAATCAGTAGGTGTAATCCAGACTCAACATTAATACTGGTTTTGGCTAACAGATCGTTGTGCTGCTTGGCCCGCAGAGTTTCCAGCACGACGGCATCAATTGAACCACTATCAGTCATTGAAATCTCTAGCCAGCGGGGATCTGACGATCGACACCAAATGTCAATGCGCCCCTTTGGCTCACAGCGTTGACAGGCCATAACCAGTAATTCATGGAGCACTAACTCAATTTTGACGGCATCTGTATTGATGAGCAGATTACCTTGCTGGTTATGAACTTGAATCCAGAGTTGCTGTTGCTTAACATATGCCTCAACCCGATCAATAGCACGCTTGAGCAACCCAGTGATAGGAATCGGCTGAATGTCTAGTGTGAGTTGCCACTGCTCCGTTGTCGTCAAAGCCAGCATGTCTTGCGTGACCTCTTCTAGCTGGCGAATTGCCTGCTGAAACTGTAGCCCCTGTAGCGGTTGGGTATCCAGTCGTCCGTTAGTTTGCGCCAGTAAATCTTGAATACGGTTGACACTATTGGTTAACACACGACACAAATCCTCAATCCGGCGATGCTTGTACCAATTCAGTTGCTCTAGTCGCTCAACATCAGCGTGAAGCCGTTGCGTCAGAGTCAAATAACGTCGAAACCAAGCTAATTGATTGACCAAGATGCCAAAGGCATTGAGATGGCGATCGAACCATACCCGTGCTATTTCATCGGCGACAATGATCACACCTGTCGGCTCATGCACTGGGCTAGTGCGCAATGCCATTACCAGTACTTGCCCAATATCTTGACCATTCAGCCACTGGCGGGTATCGCTAGGCAGTTGGTTGCGCGAGAGTTTTACTAGACCATCGCCCCCTAGCGCCCCTTGGATCAGCTTATCAGTTTGAACAGCGACTTCTCGGTTTGTGTCAATGGCAAAGCCCGGACGAGGATTTGGGTTGGTCAACAATCGCCCTGTCGATGCGCCCGGTTGCCAAGATACCAATGCTACTAGAGGCACCTGTAAAACTTGAGCCAGATGCTGCAATGCTACTCGCTCTAGGCGATCAACATCCGTTGCCTGTTGGATTGCCGTCAGCCCCCGATCAACCGTCTGGGCAATTTCCTGTTGACGGCTGGCTTGCTGCTGGAGTTGCCACTGGTGAACAATCAACCCAATCTGTTGACTGACAACGCTGACCAAGTCTCGCTCTGCTGTACTCCAAGCTCTTGTGACATCATATCCAATTAGAATCAGCCCTTCTAGCTTATCGTTGCCACCAATTGCACAAACCAGCGCCGACTTAATCCCGACATCCACAAAAGCATCTCGCCACGATCGCAGTCGTAAATCTTCATCAAAACTCTCGATGCCGATTGGTTGCCGACTGCGCTCCAGCATGTTGTAGTCGGTATCGCTGAGGGCAGGTAACGGCGATGACAATGGCCGACGGTTTGCTGGTTGTGCCTGGTAACACACATCAAATACCCGTTGATCGGAGTCATAAAACAACACAATGAACCGCTCTGCATTGAGTCGCTTGCAAAGACTGTCTGCACAGGTATGTAAACTGCTACGCCAGTCATCATCACTGTAAATTGGCCGAGCAATGCCAGCCGTAAGCACCTGATCCAAGCGCACCTGCTCTAGAGTTTCATCCATACGCTCTAAGGGTGCTACCAAAGCCACTAACTGGGCGGCAGCTCGTAGATAGCCTTTTTCCTCTTCTGCCCAAATGCGCGCTTCAGTACCTTCTACCGCCAAAAAGCCCAGTAACTCTCCATGAGACACAATAGGGGCAGCCATCAGCGATCGTGCGCGAATTTGTTTCATTAACTTCCCGGTTGCTTCGGTTTTCAGAGAGCTATGGGCCTCTCCGATCGAGACCAAGCGGCCAGCATTCAGTGCTTCGTAGAAACTACCAAGATCCTGAACTGTAATTCCAGACGTTGCTTGGCCTAGATCAGCATAAGGAGCAACTCGCTGGCGATTACCTAACCGTCGCCAAAAGAAACGTCGTTCTCGTTCAAACCAGTAAATATTGGTGCGGGATGGCCCCAAAAACTCATGGGTATGTTCAACAACAGCCTCTAACCGCTCCGTAAAGCCAGATATTGACAATATTTCTGACACTAAAACAGACAGTGGATGCTCAGAATTACGAACTTGTTGGCGATGCCAGTCAGCTTCAATTTGATAAAGAGTACCGCCTAACCCACCAAATACCATCGACAGTCTGGCTTTATCTTCTGCACGGGGAGAAACACCCCAGAGGTGTGACCCTAGCAAAACAACGCCAAAGCATCGATCTTTGTAGCGGATGGGGAAAACCATCGTGCCCTGGATTTCGTATTGCTGAGCTGCCTTTTGCCATTCTCCTGCCCTTGTTTCCACCTGTAAGTTGGGCACACCAATCGGACGCTGCTGAATCACGACTTGCTCCAGCAAATCACCTGGCGTAAGGTCAAACCGCTGGCGCAACAGTGGACTGCTGCCATAGGGCACAACACCCCCTCTGCCCACTAGGCGGTGGTCAAGATGATCGTATAGCCCAACCCAGATCAGCCGATAGTGAAACTCTGATTGCAAATAGGCTAAGGTCGTTTCTACTAAGACATCGATATTACTTTCCTCTCGCAGTGTTTGCAAGACACGACCCAGTGCCACGAGTTGCTTGGCATAGGTTGACGGCTCTGGTGATTGACCCATAGGATAACGGCACTAGCTAATGCAGGTAGCAAAATTACTCAAAAACCCACAACGCTGCTGGGTTTAGTGTAAATCTGGGCATTTGTAACGATACTTAATAAACGATACTTGATATATGTGTAGAATTTCCCCTTAGCCACAAGAAATACTAGAGTCCCCTAGCTGAACGCAACTGACACAAGCAACGAGGATTGATGAGTTTCCTCCCTGTGGGGATAAGGATTCTCGGCAGTCCATCTTTACTCATGACAGCCATCTACTCAGATAATAAGCTTCTTGCAAAGAATTTTTCCGCCCAGCCTTAAGGAGTAAGGCTCCACTGAAAGCCAGTGGTATGAGAGGTTGATATAGGTGAATGTGATGCTTAATGATCGAACCGCAGTACTCTTGCCAACGTCACTCGTAAGTCAAGTGACAGGTTCGATCGCTCCTGATGGTAATAAAGACTGTCTCGTTGCAGAAGATTCTAATTCAGTTAATTATAGGATTGCTTCACAATTAATGGTTGCTTCCTTATAACAATTGGTCACTAATGATTGGTGATGAAGTGATTGGTGATGAAGTAGAGTTGGCCATACCTAAAGTTTGAAGCAATAGCTTGAACCCAGCGCAGTGCATCTTTGCAGGCCAAAACCTGCTACTGTTGTCGACTACTTCTGAGACTATCAACTATTGATGACTCTTGACATCTATCAGCACCTGATCCGCCCCTTGCTCTTTCGATGGCACACGAATCCAGAGCAATTACATACCTATTTGCTTCAGACTCTCAGTCAACTGGAAGCACAGGCTACTCAACCAGCGGTCAACTGGCTAGCTAGTGTTATGGCTAGCACATTTTGTGTTCGAGATCCACGGCTACATCAACGCCTCTGGGGGCTGTTGTTTCCTAACCCCGTCGGATTAGCTGCAGGGTTTGATAAAGATGGCAGTGCTGTTATAGCTTGGCCACTGCTAGGGTTTGGCTTTGCTGAACTTGGTACAGTCACCCTGCACGCTCAGCCTGGAAACCCTCGTCCACGCTTATTTCGACTACCAGACGATCGAGCAATCCTTAATCGCATGGGGTTCAACAATCACGGTGCTGCCGCATTGGCAGAGCGCCTGCGCCAGTATGACAAAATCAGGTGCACGGTTCCATGGTTACAGACCACACCCCACAATCAGGAATACCCATCGGCTAGTTGGGATGACGCACCATCGGATGGTAAGTTGACGCTCTGCCACCCTCTACGTTCGATGCCAATCGGGATCAACCTAGGCAAATCAAAAATTACACCCTTAGAGAAAGCTGTCGAAGATTATGTGGGCAGTTTCCAGTTACTGCGCCACCTAGGTGACTATTTTGTGGTAAATGTTAGCTCGCCTAACACACCAGGGCTACGATCGCTGCAAGCCGTGGAACATTTGGATCCAATCCTAGCAGCCCTTCAAGCTCATAACCATGACCGCAAACCCTTATTAATCAAAATTGCCCCCGATCTCAGTTGGGATGAAATCTCCATGATCGTTGCCTTGGCTAAGACCCACCAACTGGCTGGGATCATTGCTACTAACACTACTGTTAGCCGAGATAGACTCCGTACCCAACGGCTGGCTGCCACAGGTACACTCGTCTCTGAAGAGGATGGCGGTATTAGTGGTGCTCCTCTGCGCGATCAAGCGACAGCCGTAATTCGATTCATCTGGCAACAAACTCAAGGCACAATACCAATCGTTGGTGTGGGCGGCATTTTTAACGCAGACGATGCCTGGGAAAAAATTACTGCTGGCGCTAGCCTAATTCAACTGTACACAGGCTGGGTATATGAAGGCCCTTGGATAATACGGCGAATTCTATCCGGACTGCTGCAAAAACTGGAGATACACGGATTAGAATCTCTAACCAACGCAGTCGGACTCAATTGTTGATGTGCCTCGGCTTGAGAGTTTTTCATCGACCTTGCAGTTCTTGACTGTCGCTTATTCCATCAAAGGTTTATACTGGGTTTCAACTAGATATTTAGTATCCGTTGTATGTGCAATGCTGCATTTAGCCAAAGTCTTAGGTCAAAAATCATCGGGCAGTGCAGAGCTTCAACTGTTGGCATATCAACAACCGGATACAACTTGGCACGTTATCGGTCAAGTTAAGTCTGAAGCACTATCCATAGAAATGCCCTCGGAAAAGGTGTCCTACGGTGAAGGGACACTAGTGGTGATTGAATTGTCAGATGACAACAAGGTGAGGAGTATTCAAGATGCCACTGACTGGATTCTTGATATGCTGGCCATGCCGACATTTCTTCAGCAAGAAATTGAGCGATTAGAGGCATGGCGACAGTCCCTTACACTAGAAAGCCAAGAGCTAGCACGTCGTAACCTGGAGGTTGAAGCCCGCTTAGAACATATTCAAGCTTTAGAAGAAAGCCTACGCAAAGAGCGTAAAAGTCAACAAGTTTGAAGAATCTTGGCCAGCATTGCTTGAAATTGCTCAAATCCATAGATGTTAATAACCCGCTGGCGCAGGGCTTCTGCCTGATATAGCAATGGGTGAGGGTATGTTCCTTGTAGCAGCCTGGTTAATGCGTGGGCAATAGCGTCAACATCGTCTGGATTTACTAACACACCTAGCTCACCACGGCACAGGGCATCGATCGCCCCGTCTTGGTTTCCCCCCAGAGTGGGCTTGCCACAAGCGAGTGCTTCTAGATACACAATGCCAAAACCTTCCCCCTTGCTAGGCATGGCAAATACATCACACAGATTGTAGTGATCGGTCAGTTCGTCGTCAGGAACAAATCCAGTCAGCGTTACACAGTCTTGTAAGCCTAACTGTTGAATCAAGGACTCAACGCGGGGGCGATCATTCCCCTTGCCCACCAGCACATAGTGAGCCTGGGGTAGTTGCTGCCGTATCGCTGGCATTGCCCGCAGAATCTGATCATACCCCTTGTATCGCTCTTGGCTGTCTAACCGAGCTACGGTGAGAATAATGCAGTGGTAGGGTGATAAATTATACCTGTGTAACAAGGACTTTGGTTTTGGTGCAATATGAAATCGGCTGGGATCAAAGGTATTCGGGAGCAATACAACATGATTAGGGTCAAGAGGTTGCTCCTTCAGTAGTCGATTGCGTGTATAAGAGCTAACGGCTAGAATGCGATCAGCATTTTGCAATGCAGTCCTCAGGACTGGACGTTGAATATTCCACGCCTCTACACCGTGAGCAACTGTCCAGTAGGGAATACCTAGCCATTGTTTTAGCCAATAAGCAACTGGTGTGAAATTTAAGTGTGTGGTGATAATCAAATGGGGACGCTGTTGAATAGCTGCAACCAACAATTGCAGAGCATAGACTGGAGTACGTAATGGGAGTGGTGCTCTTCCTGCAAACTGAAAAGTAGTCGTTGGCATGAAAGGGTGATGAGCAGGCGCTTGTCGATCATGCTTTAACAACACTCGATAGTTCCACTCTGGGCATAGAGCTTGCAGTGCCTGGAGGAAAAACTGAGAGTAGGTCTGGATCCCACCCTTGAATTCAAACATGTTAGGAATCCAGAGGTGAACCTGTTTGCGTTTCACAGCTACACCCTTCTACCTACTGCCATGTCACATACCTTAGAACCGTTCGGTTTCCGCTGGCCCAGAACGATCGCCCGACTGTTGCAAAAATAAGTTTTGGGCCGCATCATTCTGATAAATGCAAGTAATTTGGGGATTTCCCTCCAAATTGCCTGTAAAGCCAAAAGTATTTAAGCGTTGCCGACAGTCACGCACCTGTTCCTGATTGATAAGTTTGCGCTGTTCCAAAATAGCCCAGTTATTTTGCCGCAACACACAACCTGGCTGCATCTTGGGTTGAGATACGTAAACATTGAAGGGGTTCAGTGTCACAAACACTCTGGTATCCATAGCAATAGCACTAGCTCCAAACTTGACACAAATCTCTGGATTCGGAGCAGCGCGGTCAATCGCTTCACGGCTAGCTACGTTTTCTACGCTAGTATTCGCCGTTGAACTAAACCCTATTCCGATCCCCACCCCTAGAATAAACACGCCCCCTAACAGCGCGATTGAGGTGTAGTTAAACGGCAACGTTGGCATCGAGCGATTGCCAGACGACGATCGAGGCGGTGGAGAACTACGAGTTTTGCGCTTCATAGGTCAAGGAACAGTTGCTGGTTCACTAGAGGGAACATACATGCGTTTACTAACTAGCGACATTAACAGAGATTGCTAAGTGTCGCTAATTTCAGTATGCCTAATCTAGCGATAAACCGTCAGTTTGTACAAGCTTTTCGCCTAAACCCCTCAAGCGTAGTAACTAGGGTAAGGGGGAAAACCTCATTAAGCTATAGGCGACAATGAGCAGATAGATTCCGCTATGATGCATCTTGTATTGATTACAGACTGCCTCCTACGCCCCGCAGTTTTCGCCAATCATCCCAACACAGAGCATCCGTTATGGTTATCACCAGTTCAACCTCAACTAGCACCCCTGTTACTGCCGAGACCACTATACTAAAAGAGCTGGCTCAACGTACCCGCCTAGCTGCTCGACAACTGGCAGGGCTATCTGTCTACGAGCGCAATCAAGCTTTAATGACGATCGCTGATACCCTAGATAGCACGGCTCCTGAAATTTTGGCAGCCAATGCTGCTGACTGTGCTGCTGCGGAGGCTGATGGCCTAGCATCTGCTCTATGCGCGCGACTAAAACTGAATGCCGTAAAATTACGAGCAGCGATCGCTGGAGTCCGGGATGTTGCTGCTTTACCGGATCCTATTGGCACTGTTCAGCTTCATCGAGAGTTGGATGATGGCTTGGTACTGACCAGGATTGCTTGCCCGTTAGGCGTGCTAGGAGTAATTTTTGAAGCTCGACCCGATGCTGTGATCCAGATTGCTGCCCTCGCTATCAAATCTGGCAATGGAGCAATTCTGAAAGGCGGACGAGAAGCTATTCGCTCTTGTGAAGCGCTAGTTAGTGCTATCCGCAAAGCCCTACTACAGACATCAGTAAATCCAGACGTTATTCAGCTATTGACAACTCGTGAAGAAATTCGCCAACTGCTGGAACTAGAGGAATACGTAGACTTGATTATTCCTCGTGGATCCAATAGCTTTGTGCGCTATGTGCAGGACAATACTCGAATTCCTGTGTTAGGCCATGCTGATGGCATCTGTCATCTATACGTAGATGCAGCGGCTGATGTAGACAAAGCAGTAGCAATCGCCGTTGATGCTAAGACGCAATATCCCGCAGCTTGTAACGCCATTGAAACACTGCTGGTTCATCAAGCAATTGCCCCAGTTGCTCTGCCTGCGATCGCCCAAGCTCTATACACTCAACAGGTAGAGCTACGTGGCGATGCTGATACATGCCGTCTGTTGGCAGCGACAGGCATTCCCATCAACCCTGCCTCTGATGCAGACTGGGCTACGGAATATCTAGACCTGATTCTGTCTATTCGTGTTGTAGAGTCCCTTGATGCGGCAATCACTCATATTGAAACCTATGGCTCAAAGCATACTGAGGCGATCGTTACCGAAGATCCCCACGTTGCTCAAACCTTCCTCGCCCAAGTTGATGCCGCGGGCGTATATCACAACTGCTCAACGCGATTTGCTGATGGATTTCGCTACGGCTTTGGTGCGGAAGTAGGCATCAGCACGAACCAACTGCCACCTCGAGGGCCAGTAGGTTTAGAGGGCTTAGTAACCTACAAGTATCAGCTAGTGGGAAACGGTCATATCGTAGCTACCTATACAGGCTCCGATGCCAAGCCCTTTACCCATCGGGATCTCAAAACATTGTTGTAGCGCCAGATGTAGCAACAAAGTAGCAGGCGAATCATAGTAACAAATGGGGTTATGTGCTTAGAGTGTAACCTCAATGTTGTTATGTAACTAGAGTGTAACCTCAATTAGGTTGCAAAAGATTGCAGGCTAGACAGTTATTACTCAGAGTGCCTCGTTCGTTGGTAGACTATTAGTGCATAAACTATAGTCAAGAAATGCTGATATGGAAAGCACTGTGTATATCTTAGTTTTGGCTCTCGCACTAGGGGTTCTTTTCTTTGCCATTGCCTTCCGTGAGCCACCGCGAATTGGCAAGTAAAAGATGGTGCAAAGACCGTAAATAAATGTATGGTTTTGTCATATTTTTGGTTTTGCAGGTAATATCTACATACCAGATACCAGACGTAGTGTTTGGTAAGGTGTCGAGCTTAGTGTTTTACACTACCAGGATTGAGAGCTAATACAGATTGAGAGCTAATACAGGTTCTCAGCTAGCGGTAGATTTTGTTGCCTAATGACCTAATCGAGAACCAACAGCAGAGTAAGACGTTATGCTGATGACCGCTTTCGCCAGCTATCTGATTTTGTAGTCAAATGCTAAGCTTAACGTCCATACCCAAAGGCTATTACTTGGGTTGTAGCTTTACACTGTACTATCATGCGTTGTCCAGTTTGTCAGCATTCAGATATTCGGGTACTGGAATCTCGCTCAGCCGAGAATGGTCAGAGTGTACGTCGGAGGCGTGAGTGCCTGAACTGTGGACATCGATTCACTACCTATGAGCGAATTGAGTTTGTTCCCATTACGGTAATCAAGCGAGATGGCAAGCGTGAGTCCTTCGATCGCTCTAAGTTATTGCGTGGCATCGTCAGGGCAACGGAAAAGACAGGTATCTCCTTGACACAGCTCGAAAGCCTAGTTGATGAAATTGAAGCAGACTTACAGCAAAGACTGTCACGTGAAGTATCCAGCGCAGAAATTGGCGAAATCGTTCTCCGTAACCTACGCTCCTTGAGTGAAGTTGCTTACATACGGTTTGCTTCGGTCTATCAGCAGTTTCGTGACATAGCAGACTTTGTGCACACACTGGATCTTTTACAGCGGGAGTCCAACGCTTCAGGGAAGGATGACACGCGAGATCAACCGTTACAGAGTTCAGAGCCGTCAGAATTATCTGTAA
The DNA here is from genome assembly GCA_025054735.1 of Cyanobacteriota bacterium. Lineage (NCBI taxonomy): Bacteria > Bacillati > Cyanobacteriota > Cyanobacteriota bacterium. The sequence continues at coordinate 13,694 of JANWZG010000039.1, forward strand.
CTGCTTATGATAGCCCTGACAGAGCTTGTAACTCCAATCCTAAGCAAGAGCAACCTATTGAAGTGTCAACTAGTGTCCCCTAGATCCCTTAGTCATTATCCCTTAGTCATTGGTTAGCGTTGACCTGTAGTCGAACTCTGCTGGTTTAGTTATCTTAGAACTAACTGGGTCATGCCACTACTGACTCCGAGATCTGCGATGTTGCCTAACTCGTTCCATAGTTCAAACAATTGTTGTAGAAAACGAGTTAAACTTGCGCTACTATCATAGATCTGGATTAGTTCAACAGATGGCGTGGAGCTTGGCTATTGCCTAGTAAGCTGCACTGCTGCTCACCCTTCGAGTAGGGTTTGCTGCTTACAGGCTGTTACGTTCCAGTGCTTTGACACGCCTGACGTTTAGACAAAACAACTACTACGGAGACGATCACCGGGAAACAACTAGCATGGTCAATCAGGAAGCAAGTGCAGATATTGGATTTACTCACGACGATTTTGCCGCCCTATTAGACAAATACGACTATCATTTCAGCCCTGGTGACATTGTGGCTGGAACGGTTTTTAGTCTAGAGCCAAGGGGTGCCCTGATTGATATTGGTGCTAAGACAGCGGCGTACATTCCGATTCAGGAAATGTCAATCAATCGAATTGATACCCCTGACGAAGTGTTGCAGTCTAATGAAACTCGCGAATTTTTTATCCTGACCGACGAAAATGAAGATGGTCAATTGACCCTGTCCATTCGTCGAATTGAATACATGCGAGCTTGGGAACGGGTACGCCAACTCCAAGCGGAAGATGCAACAGTTCGTTCGAGTGTGTTTGCAACGAA